>JAAURU010000142.1 GCA_012032075.1 Flavobacterium sp. | reverse complement strand
TGGCGATGCACACCTCGCTCGTCGAAGCCGTCGAGGAAAGCGACCTCGGTGGCGCCGCTCGCATCGATCGATTGGAGCGTAACGACTACTTCGTAGTCCCCTTGCAGCACATTCTCCACGTCGGGTGTCTTCTGCACCGGTGTCGCGTTGCTGACGGCCAGCACGAACGTGACACCGGGACCGATCGCGATTTCATCGGGCGTCGCGGCGAGCACGCCTCGGGTTCGTGCTGGGTGGGACATCCTAGCCTCCTCTTCAGCGCAGGTGCAATTGTTTCAACACCGGAGGATTTAGCCAAATTCATCCAGTCGCTGTTCGACGGGAAGATCGTGTCAAAGGAGAGCCTTGATCAGATGAAAACGATGAGGGATGGCGAGGGGTTTGGAATGGTGACATTCCCGTTCGCCGGCAAGACGTTCTACGGGCACACAGGGGGGGCCGACAACTACGGGGCGTGGGTGGCTTACCTGCCGGAAGAAAAACTGGCCGTCGCCTACACTACGAACGCGAAAATTTACCCGGTAAAGGATATCGTCAGCGGCGTTGTCGACATTTACTACAACAAGCCGTTTCAGATTCCCACCTTCGAATCCGTAGCCGTTAGTACAGAAGTGTTGGACAAATATGTCGGAGTTTATTCGCTTCCCGATGCTCCCGCTAAATTTACAATCACCAGGCAAGGTGCCACACTTTATGCGCAACCGCCCGGAGCACAAAACCCTGTCGCACTCGAAGCAACAGCGCAGGATAAATTTAAGATCGATAACGGCACCCCTACAGGCATCGTTATTGAATTCGACGCCGTGAAAAACCAGATGACGATAAAACGGAACGGTGGGGAAAGGATTTTCACGAAGGAAAAGTAATAATTCGGCAATAGAAACTTCTTGGATATTTTCTGGTTTTTTAGGTCTAAAAATGTGAACTAAATCTACTAGAAAAAGTAATTTCTCTTCTTCATAAGTATTCTTTATGAAATGATTTTCAAATACTTCTTTAACCGTTAAGCCTTTTTGAAATTTATGCCTTACATTCATATGTAATGAATTGATAATATTAAAGAATCATTTCTTAAATTAGTCGAAATTATAAAATAATCATCACAATGATTGAAATAGAGCGTAAATTTTTAGTAAATTCTTCAGCTTTTATGATGGAAGCAGTAAAACATAATAGAATTGTTCAAGGTTACTTGTCATCTGTGCCTGAAAGAACAGTAAGAGTACGTATTAAAGGGCAAAATGGATACTTAACTATTAAAGGTCAAAGCAACAAATCTGGTTTAAGTAGAATGGAATGGGAAAAAGAAATTTTAGTAGAAGAAGCCGAACAACTATTACAACTTTGTGAAAAAGGCATTATTGATAAAACACGATATGAAGTCATTGTGGGCGTTCATGTATTTGAAGTAGATGTATTTACCGGAGATAATGAAGGTTTAGTTATGGCAGAAATTGAATTAACTAATGAAAATGAGGTTTTTGAAAAACCGGATTGGCTAGGAGAAGAAGTAACCCAAGACAACCGTTATTATAATAGTTATTTAAGTAAAAATCCTTTTAAAAACTGGTAAAAAACTACTCAATAATTTCGATATTTACAAGCATAGTTCCACTGCCTTTTTTAGCAGTAATGCTCATAAATGCTGCTTTTGAAAGATCAATTTCTCTTCCTTTTACAAAAGGACCTCTATCGTTAATGGTTACAATGACCGATTTACTATTGGCAATATTAGTAACTCTAACTTTTGTTCCAAATTTAAGTTTTCTGTGTGCTGCGGTAAATTTTTTATTGTCGAAAATAGCTCCACTAGCTGTTTTTCTACCTGTAAATTTATCGTGGTAATAAGAAGCATGAGCATTTGTTTTATAATGCTTGGTTGATAAAACAACAGTAGAATCTTTTTTAACTGAATCTATAACTGTAGAATCGATTAATACACTATCTTTTTTTATGGTGTCGCAATAAAAAGTTTTACTTGAAAATGATTTATTTTGTTTACAAGTAAAACTACTTATTACAATAAGAAGAACTAAAAACAATATTATTTTTGTGGATAACTTCATCTATTTTCTACTTTACTAGCAAAGTGTATGCCAATTATTAATTGAACCAATTAGACCAAGGTACTCTTGAAAGTATTAATAGTAAACCAAAAGTATAGAAAATAGCTATTTTTTTAAATTTACCATTGTTACTTTCTTCTTTTTTATGTTTAGACCAACCTATAGTTATAATTGCTAAAGCTAAAATATTAATTAATGGATGTTCTAATGATGTTAAACGTAATCCTGCATCTTTCATTTGTCCTAAAGAAGCAGAACCTAATGGAGATACAAAATATAAGATAAATCCAATTACAAGTTGCATGTGAGATAAAATCAAGGCAAAAAGTGATATTCTAAGATCTTTATCTGTAAATAATTTTTTTGAAACAATCCCCATTATTGCATTTACAGAAGCTAAAAACAAAACAGTTAAAACGATGTAGGCAAAAATAGAATGTGCCGATTGTAATGCTGTGTACATAATTGTTTATTTAAATGTGAGTGTAACAAAGATAAGGAAATAAAAAAACCGTTTAACAAAAAGTTGTTAAAACGGTTTTAGAATTTGTGTTTTATTTAAACTAGTTGAAAGTATATCTTAAACCAGCTTGCATTTGCCATCTTGATGAATTAAGACCTACATCGTCAATTTGATTAAAGGTTTGCTCTGCATCTGGATTATATCTAAACGTTGGTGTAGTTCCATCTGTTAAAAAGCCTACTTGATCTATTAACTGAACTTGGTCATTATTCGCAAAATATCTTTTGCCCCAATCTTTGTTTAATAAATTAGTGAAATTAAAAATATCCGCAGTCAATTCAAAAGTATGTTTTCTCTTCCCTACATTTAGTGTAAATTCTTGTGCAAACTTTAAATCGATAATATGACTCCATTTTAAACGATCTCCATTTCTTTCAGCATAAGTACCTCTTCTACTTCTTAAATAATCATTACCTTCAATAAAAGCATCTAATGCTTCCCATTGTTGAGCTGCAGTCAATCCTCCGTTTTGATCTAATAAAACTATTTGTGATTGATTAGCAGGAACAAATATTAAAGCTGATTCAGAAAATGTATCTCTTAATAAATTACCATTATCGTTATAAACGTAACTTATTGGAGTTCCCTCAGCACCTTCATAATAAAAACCTAATCTAGTTTTTAAATTATCATTCCATTTGTAAGTTAAAGATGTAATTCCTAAAACTCTACTTCCTTGGTCAAAGTCTGAACGAGATAAATCAAATACTCTATTTGATCCATTGACTGATTCTATATTTCTCCATTGTGAACTGTTTTGAGAAGATGTAGCATCAAACAATACCGTTGATTCTCCATAAGCATAAGTTCCTTGAACGAAAACGTCAAATTTATCTGTTTTAAAAGTTTTAGAAAGCGTATAAGATGTATTCCATGCTTTACCCTCAGAAGTATTTGATGCTAAATAAATTCCTTGATAAACAGGATCAATTCTAGTTGTACTGTATCTAGGTCTATTATCAGCACCCGTTAAGAAAACAGTTGGTTCTGCAATATTCAAATTCTCATATTTTACAGAAGATATATTGTCATTATACGTAAAATCTCCAGAAAATAAAATACCATAAGGTAACTTTTGATCTAAAGCTATACTTGCTTTAAAAACTTGAGGCAATTTAAAATTCTTTTCAAATAAATCAATATTACCAGCAAACTGTCCTGGAGCACCAGGATTGCCTGGTAATGGTCCTAAAGCTACTCCATTTTGATTTATTAACTGACTACCAACACTTGTGTTTGGATTAAAGTTTGGCATATCGGCAGCATTAGGACTTGAATTTGTTATTTCAACAAAACCAGTAGTTACACCATTATTATTATAAGCTCCACCTGGCCATACAAGAGGTAATCTAGAAGTAAATACTCCAACCCCTCCTCTTATTTGTGTTTTCTTGTTTCCATTTACGTCATAATTAAACCCTAATCTAGGTGATAAATGCACTTGACTTTTTATTCTTTGTCCTACTCTTGCCTCTTGTAAATCTTTACCAGCTGCTTCTAATAAAGCAACAGTTCTAGTATTAAAATCTTGATTTTCTATGTAACTATCCCAAACTGGTAAATCAGCTCTTAAACCAAATGTTAATTTAAAATTATCTATAATTCTAAATTCATCTTGCACATAAAATCCAAACTGAGCCACGTTAAATTCTGCAGCACCTTGCGAATCATCTCCATCTCCACCTACTAATGAATACCCTAATCTAAATCTATTTGGTCTTCTGTCATTAGTTATATCGTTATCTAAATAAGATGCAAAGTCATTGAAATTATTAAACCTATATGACCCAAAATTATTACCAAAAAATACATTTTTGCATAACTAAATTCATTATGGGTACCTATAGTAATATTGTGCTTCCCAGTACTTATTTCAAAATTATCTGTAATTGTTAAAATCCTTTGATCTAATAAATTAGCAGTTGAAAAAGCTTCAGCTCCTATGAAAATTCTTCCCGCTTGACCACCATCATTTATTTCAACACTAGGAAAAGGTGTTCCAAGTACATCTCTATCATCTTTAACTGTAGTATAACCAACAACTAAATTATTTGAAAATTTATTTCCAAATCTTGAATTTAATTCTAAAGATGTTGAATTTGTAAGAGTATTAAAATCTTGAGAACCATTATTAAAATTAATTGTATTAGCTGATGACCTAAATGGAGAAATTTCTCTTGCTTTAACATAACTATGTCTAAGAGCTAATTTATGATTATCGTTAATATTCCAGTCAATTTTTGCAATTAATTTATCACTCACTAAGGTTTGTAACTTATTTGTATATTCTCCTGGATCATATCCAAATTTATTTATTAGACCATTTCTTAAAGTCGAAAGTGTTGAAGCTGCTAATCCAGCCTGTGTTGCTCCTGTATTATTAATCTTACCTATATTACCTGTATATGTTTCAATGTCAAAAGGTTGAGGTGTTTCATTATCTTGCCTTTCGTAATTAATAAAATAAAACAACTTATCTTTTTTAATTGCTCCACCTGCTCTAACTCCCACAGTAGTTGCATTAAAATCTCCTAATTTTTCTCTTGAACTACCTTCACCAACTAAATCAGGTGGTGTCATCCCTGCAAAATTTTGATTCCTATTTAAGAAGTATGCAGAACCTTCGAAATTGTTATTCCCAGATTTTGTAATCGCACTAATTGCACCTCCAGCAAATCCTGATATTTTAACATCAAATGGAGCTACTTGAACTTGGAACTGCTCAATTGCATCTAGAGAAATAGGGCTTACTCCCGTTTGACCCCCATTTGTTCCATTTGCTGCTAAACCAAAAACATCATTATTTACAGCACCATCAATATAAATAGCATTATATCTGTTGTTTTGTCCTGCAATTGAAATTATATCGTCTCCTCTAAGTTGTGCTTGAGGTGTTAATCTTGCAAAATCAGCAATATTTCTTGAAAGAGATGGTAAAGCTTGAATTTTTTTAGCATCGATTATTGTTTGTGCTCCTGTTTTCTTAGAATTAAAAGTATTATCTTTTTCTCCAGTAACCACTACTTCTTGTAAAGCATTTACTTCATCATATAAAATAACATTCAGTTTTTGTGAATCACCTAATTGAAGGTAAATATCATCTACATCTACGGTTTTCATTCCTATGTAACTAAATGATACTTTGTAAGGACCACCTACTCTCATGTTAGCTATTCTATAATAACCATTAAAGTCGGTAATTGCACCATATTTAGTTCCAGAAGGTGTATGAACTGCAACAACTGTTGCTCCAGGAACACTCAAACCAGTACCATCAACGACTTCTCCGTTGATAGCTGAATTAGTGTTTCCTTGCGAAAAAATGGCTTGGGTTGTTAGTAAAAAGAACCCAAATAGCATTAATTTTTTTAAAACTCTCATTTGTTGTTAATTTTTTTTGCAAAATTGCTACAACAAACCCACTTATATGTTAAGCTATTGTTAATTATTAATACAGAGATTCTTAATGCAAATACACTATTTTTTTGTGTTTTTATTTGAGAAATTAACTAAAAAGTGATACTAATTAAACTAAATTAGCATTCTTAGTTTTGTTCTTGTTTACTTACTATATTTTTTTTAACAAATATTGTGTGGAACTATCGTGGTTTTTTATTTCTCCTGTTTTTAATTCTGATAGTATAGAATTAGCTAATTGTTTCCCAAGTTCAACACCCCATTGATCGTAGCTAAAGATATTCCAAATAACACCTTGTACGAATATTTTATGTTCATAAATAGCAATTAACGAACCTAAAGCTTCTGGAGTTAATTTATCTATTAAGATTGTATTTGTTGGTTTATCTCCTTCAAACACTTTGAAAGGAAATAAGAAATTGGCTTTTTCATCTGTAATTCCTGCTTTATCAAACTCTGCTTTTACTTGTTTTTTGGTTTTACCCATTAATAAAGCTTCGGTTTGAGCAAAGAAATTTGACATTAATTTATCGTGATGGTCTTTGTTTCCATGTAATGATTCTTTAAAACCAATAAAATCGGTAGGGATTAATTTTGTTCCTTGATGGATTAATTGGAAAAATGCGTGTTGGGAATTAGTTCCTGGTTCTCCCCAAATAATTGTTCCTGTTTGATAATTAACTGGATTACCATCTCTAGCTACGCTTTTTCCATTACTTTCCATTATTCCCTGTTGTAAATAGGGAGCCAATTTTTGTAAATATTGAGTATAAGGTATTAAAGCTTCCGTTTCAGCACCAAAGAAATTGTTGTACCAAATACTTAATAAAGCTAAAATAACTGGAATATTTTTATCAAAAGAAGTTGCCGCAAAATGCACATCCATTTTATTGGCTCCTTTTAATAATTTATCATAATTATCAAAACCAATAGCTAAACTAATGCTTAAACCAACTGCACTCCATAATGAAAAACGACCACCAACCCAATCCCACATTGGGAAAATATTTTCTTTGGCAATACCAAATTCGGTAACGTTTTTGATATTGGTAGAAACCGCTACGAAATGTTTGGCTACATCTTCTTGTTTAGCATATTTCAAAAACCATGCTCTAATAGTTTCTGCATTTGATAAAGTTTCTTGTGTGGTAAATGTTTTAGAAGCTACTACAAAAAGTGTGGTTTCTGGATTTAATTTTTTTATTATTTCATTTACATGATCACCATCAACATTAGATACAAAATGAACATTCAAATGATTTTTATAAAATTGCAAGGCTTCCACTACCATAACTGGTCCTAAATCTGAGCCACCAATGCCTATATTAACTACATCGGTAAATGGTTTTCCAGTGTACCCTTTTCTTACTCCATTTATTATTTCGTTTGAAAATTGTTCTATTTCTTTTTTTACTTTATATATTTCAGGAATTACATTTTTACCTTCAACTAAAACAACATCATTTTCCTTTGCTCTTAAAGCAGTATGCAAAACGGCTCTGTTTTCCGTTTGATTGATTGCTTCTCCAGAAAAATAACCCTTAATAGCTTCTTTTAAACCAACTTCATTTGCTAATTCAAGTAATAATGCAATTGTTTCTTCAGAAATTTTATTTTTGAATAATCAATAATGAAATCGTCCCATTCAATTAGGAATTTTTCAACTCTATTTATATCATTGGAAAACATTTCTTTAATAGAAACATATTCCATTTTTCAAAATGTGCTCTTAATTTATGCCAAGCTACTGTTCCTGATGGATTAATTGATTCTAGTATCATTATTCTTTAAATTTAATTGTCATTACACTGTCTAACTCTTTTTTTAATGGAGCTATATAGGCTAAATATTTTTCTTTGTCTTTACTATTCATAGGTTCAGAATTGGGTAAATTTTGCTTAAATGGGTCAACTTGAACTCCATTTTTCCAAAAACGATAGCAAACATGTGGCCCTGTTGCTAAACCTGTACTTCCTACTTTACCAATTACTTGTCCTTGAGAAAGACTTTGCCCTGTTCTTACTAAGATTTTTGACATATGCAAATATTGTGTAGAATAGGTCGAATTGTGCCTTA
Organism: Flavobacterium sp.; assembly: GCA_012032075.1. Taxonomy (GTDB): domain Bacteria; phylum Bacteroidota; class Bacteroidia; order Flavobacteriales; family Flavobacteriaceae; genus Flavobacterium. The sequence goes on along the minus strand of JAAURU010000142.1, from coordinate 304 downwards.
CTTTAACATAGTTTCCGTTTCCAGCAGTATATCCAGCTCTTTCAACAACTCCAGATGCTGTAGTTTTTATTGGGGTTCCATGTGCTGCAGCATAATCGGTTCCATTATGAGCTTTCCATCTTTTTTGAACAGGATGAAAACGTCTTCCAGAGAATTTTGAGGAGATTCTAAAATAATCTAAGGGTGATTTTAAAAACATACTTCGCAGTCCTTTGCCTTCTTCATCATAATAATCTGCCACCTTTTGTTCAGGCTTTAATTTATAAGGAAAAGCGTAGTATTTTTTACCTTTGTGTTCAAAATA
>JAAURU010000141.1 GCA_012032075.1 Flavobacterium sp. | reverse complement strand
TCGCATTATCGAACGCGCTTCGATACTTCCATCCGAAGCATCATGAAATACTGGCTGCCGAGTTCTATAAGGAATTGATTGATCATGGCCGAATTTATATGTATCGATTTCGTCCGGATTATGAGATGAAAGCTCGAGCATTGGATGAGTACCCCTATATAAGCCAGCAGGCAGGTGCTATCATGTTAATGATTCAAAACAATTTGGATTATGCAGTAGCCCAGCATCCTCATGAATTAATTACTTATGGTGGAAATGGAGCTGTTTTTCAAAATTGGGCGCAATATCTTCTAACCATGCAATATTTGTCTGAAATGACAGACGAACAAACGTTAGTCAAATGTATTCTGGTCATCCAATGGGTTTATTCCCTTCTCATAAAGAAGCGCCAAGAGTAGTTGTTACTAACGGAATGGTTATACCCAATTATTCCAAACCAGATGATTGGGAAAAAATGAATGCTTTAGGTGTTTCACAATACGGACAAATGACAGCAGGAAGTTATATGTATATTGGCCCACAAGGAATCGTTCACGGTACAACAATCACAGTTTTAAATGGGTTCAGAAAAATTAAAAAAACTCCAAGAGGAAGTTTATTTGTAACTTCTGGCTTAGGAGGAATGAGTGGAGCGCAACCAAAAGCAGGAAATATAGCAGGTTGTGTAACGGTTTGTGCCGAAGTAAATCCAAAAATCACTCATATTCGTCATTCACAAGGTTGGATTAATGAAATTATTGAAGACATCAATCAGTTAGTTCCAAGAGTAAAAACAGCATTAGAAAACAAAGAAGTAGTATCGATAGCGTATTTGGGAAATATTGTAGGCGTTTGGGAACGTTTTGATACAGAAAATTTACATATTGACTTAGGTTCAGACCAAACTTCATTGCACAATCCTTGGGCTGGTGGCTACTACCCTATTGGTTATACGTTTGAAGAATCTAATGAAATGATGGCTACTAATCCATCTAAATTCAAAGAAGAAGTTCAAAAAACGTTACGTCGTCATACTGAGGCAATCAATAAACATACTGCAAAAGGAACGTATTTCTTCGACTACGGAAATGCTTTCCTGTTAGAAGCTTCTCGAGCTGGTGCAGATATTATGGCTTCAAATGGAATTGATTTCAAATACCCAAGTTACGTTCAAGACATTATGGGACCAATGTGTTTCGACTATGGATTTGGACCTTTCCGTTGGGTTTGTGCTTCAGGGAAACCAGAAGATTTAGCCAAAACAGATAAAATTGCATGTGAAGTTCTAGAAGAAATGATGAAAAATTCTCCACAAGAAATCCAACAACAAATGGCAGATAATATTCAATGGATTAAAGGAGCTCAAGAAAACAAATTAGTGGTTGGCTCTCAAGCAAGAATTCTTTATGCAGATTCAGAAGGAAGAATTAATATTGCGGTAGCATTTAATCAGGCTATTGCCAAAGGAGAAATAGGTTATATTATACTAGGAAGAGATCATCACGATGTTTCAGGAACAGATTCCCCTTACAGAGAAACTTCAAATATTTATGACGGTTCTCGCTTTACTGCAGATATGGCTATCCAAAATGTCATAGGAGACAGTTTTAGAGGAGCAACTTGGGTTTCTATTCATAATGGTGGTGGTGTAGGTTGGGGCGAAGTAATTAACGGAGGTTTCGGCATGGTTCTTGATGGTAGTAAAGAAGCATCAAGACGATTAGAATCGATGCTTTTTTGGGACGTAAACAATGGAATTTCAAGGAGAAATTGGGCAAGAAATAAAGGCGCAATATTTGCAATAAAAAGAGCCATGGAGACGCAACCTTTATTAAAAGTTACCATCCCTAATCTAGTAGATGAAGAATTATTAAACCAATAATTTTTAGAAATAAAATGGACAATAAAATACAAACAATTCTCAATCAAGAAAATAAAAGCAACACTGATAATAAAAACATAGCTATTATTGTAGCTAAATTAGAAAAAATAAACTTTTAGAAAGAAAAGCCATAACACTAGATAAAAAAATAGAAAACATTAAAATTCAAGTTAATAAAGTAACTCAAGCGTCTTTAAAAAAATTTCAAAAAGCAAAAGAAGATTATATTTCATTACTCATAAAAAAATATGAATTAAAATCTTTAGCTAAATGGCAAAAAGAAATTACAAATAGTTTAATTCATGAAGAAGCAGACTTATTATACGATATGGATATTTTGTCTGATGACATGAAAAAACTTTAGAGAATTTTAAAAAATGAATTAGAAAATATGTCTAATTCTGAAAAAGAATATGCTAAAGAAATGATGAAAAATATGATGAAAGATGCAGGAATAGATATAGGCTTAGATAACGATTTTTCTTTAGAAGATATTTTTGGAGGTAATTTTTTTGAAAATATAAGCCAAAAATTTCATGAAGAGCATTCAAAAAAAGAAGAAAAAAATAAGCACAAACAAAAAGAAGAAACAAATAAAAATACAGATATTAATTTTCAAAAAATATATAAGGGTCTAATAAAATTATGTCATCCTGATTTATCTAAAAACGAAGAAGAAAAAACACACAATGAAGAGTTAACAAAAAAATTAACCGTTGTTTGGACTAATAGAGATTATTATGAATTATTAACATTATGGCTTGAGATAGACCCTACTAATTCATTAAATCTAGAAATAAACAAGGAAAATCAAAAAAACATTATTAAAAATTTAACAGATAAAAATTTTGCATCTAGAACACTTAGATAGATTAAAAAAATTTCATAATAAAGATACCGCATTCTATTATAAATTCAATGCTCCTTCTAAAAAAGCTACAGAAACTAAGATTAAAAAATATAATAAAGATTTATTAGAAAATGTAAAAGGCACTAACGACTTATTAAGTATATTTAAAAAAACAACTGAATTTAAAGCCTATTTAGCTGAGATTTATGACAGTCAAGATGAAAGCTATTTATTTGATTTTGATGATTTTGATGATTTTGATTAACTTAACATTTTAAAACTATGGCACAAAAAAATTGTAGTATATATTAAACAATGTAATATTAAAAATATGAAAACACTTAAATTAATCCCATTATTTATACTCTTCATTTTAGCATCATGCAGCTCTGTTAGAGTAAATGCAGATTTTGATAAAAATGTAAATTTTGAGCCATTCAAAACTTATGCTTATTTAAAAAGCAGCATCGACAAAGCAGAAATATCAGACTTAGACAAAAAAAGAATTCTTCGTTCAATCGACCAAGTAATGACATCTAAAGGTTTTACCAAAAGTGAAAATCCTCAAATGCTAATTAGCATTTTTACACAAGAAAGAGAACGAGTAGATGTTTATAACAATAACTGGGGCTTTGGTTGGGGCTGGGGCTGGGGTTGGAATCCATGGTGGGGAGGCATGGGAATGAATTCTGTTTACACAACTCCTGAAGGAACTTTATTTATAGATATATTAGATGCAAATTCTAAAGAAATGATATGGCAAGGTGAAGGAAGTGGTTATTTGACCAAAAATACAAACAAAAAAGAAGAAAGAATAATGGAGTTTGTATCAAAAATATTAGATCAATATCCTCCAACAAAAAAATAATAATACTCAAATTTTGCTTAATTGATAAAACTAAAGCTTATAATTTTATATTTTATAAAAAACCAACTAATATTTAACAATATATAGTGTTTTTAATAAAAGTTTTAAATTATTAATAGTTCAATCCTCTTTTTTAAAATATATTACTAATTTTGCATTGTTATTTAAACAAATGAAAAATATAGTAATTATTATTGTCTCTATTATAATTCCAAAATTGGTATAGGAGACTTTATATAAATATATTAATGCCTCCTATTTTCAGGAGGCATTTTTATTTACAAATGAATGATATTAAAACCACATTTTAACATCATAAAATTACAAACATAAAAAACTGTAAATCAATTGTTTAAAAACAAAAAAGTCGCTTTAACTATTGTATATAAATAACAAATTAAAATTAAATACAAAAACACAATATTAATTTTACAACATTATAATAAAACCATGCAATTAAACAAACATAGTAAAACCGTTACACAAGATCCTACACAACCTGCAGCTCAAGCAATGCTCTATGGCATAGGACTAGATGACAAACAATTAGCACAACCTTTTATTGGCATAGCTTCAATGGGCTATGATGGAAACACCTGTAATATGCATTTGAATCATTTGGCCTCTTTAATAAAACAAGAAGTCAATCAAGAAGAAATGGTTGGATTAATTTTCAACACTATAGGAATAAGTGATGGAATAACAAATGGAACAGATGGAATGCGTTACTCTTTAGTAAGTAGAGAAGTTATAGCTGATAGTATAGAAAGTGTTGTTGACGGGCATTATTATGATGCCGTTGTTGCCATTCCAGGTTGTGACAAAAATATGCCTGGTTCCATTATCGCTATGGGTCGTTTAAATCGACCATCCATAATGGTATATGGAGGAACAATTGCCCCAGGAAAATACCAAGGAAAAGATTTGAATATCGTTTCAGCTTTTGAAGCTTTAGGAGAAAAAATTGCTGGGAAAATTTCTGAAGAAGAGTTCAAAGGAATTATCAAAAATTCTTGCCCAGGTGCTGGTGCTTGTGGAGGAATGTACACTGCTAATACGATGGCTATTGCCATTGAAGCGCTTGGAATGAGTCTTCCCTACTCTAGTTCAAATCCTGCTGTTTCACAAGAAAAAATAGAAGAATGTAAGCAAGTCGCACACTATATTAAACTACTACTTGAGAAAAATATTTATCCAAAAGACATTATGACATTTAAGGCTTTTGAAAATGCTATTACGACTTTAATAGCACTGGGAGGTAGTACAAATGCAGTACTACACATTATTGCTATGGCAAAAAGTGTAGGTGTAAAAATTACGCAAGACGATTTTCAAAGGATAAGTGACAAAACTCCACTTATTGCCGATTTTAAACCTGGTGGAAATTACTTAATGCAAAACCTACACGAAAAAGGTGGTGTTCCTATGGTTTTAAAATACTTACTTTCAAAAGGCATGTTACATGGAGATTGTCTTACAGTAACTGGAAAAACGTTAGCTGAAAATTTAAAGCATGTAGTAGCTATTGATTTTGAAGACCAAAATATCATTCGACCTATCGAAAAACCAATTAAAGAAACAGGACATCTTCAAATTTTATATGGAAATCTTGCTACAAAAGGTTCTGTAGCCAAAATTACTGGAAAAGAAGGAGAAAAATTTCATGGTCCAGCCAAAGTATTTGATGGTGAAAAAGAATTAATCAAAGGAATTGAAGATAAAAAAATACAAGCTGGTGATGTAGTCGTTATTAGATATGTTGGTCCAAAAGGTGGTCCAGGTATGCCTGAAATGCTAAAACCAACTTCAGCGATTATTGGAGCTGGTTTAGGAAAAAGTGTAGCTTTAATTACAGATGGAAGATTTAGTGGTGGAACACATGGTTTTGTGGTAGGTCATATTTCTCCCGAAGCTTATGATGGAGGCACAATAGCTTTAGTGAAAGATGGTGATTTAATTGAATTAGATGCTGTAAACAATTCTATTCATTTAGCGATTTCTGATAACGAATTAGAAAACAGAAGAAAAACTTTTGTACAACCAAAACCAAAGGTTACAAGAGGTGTTTTATACAAATATTTAAAATTAGTAACAGACGCATCTGAAGGTTGTGTTACTGACGAATTATAATACGAATACTATGGAAGCAGTAGAACAAAAAACATTGGAAAACAACATTGGAAAAACGCATAATGTATCAGGTAGTTTAGCGGTCATAGACGCTTTACTATCAGAAGATGTCACAACCGTCTTTGGTTATCCTGGTGGTGCAATTATGCCTATTTACGATGCGCTATATGATTTCAATGAGAGTTTAAAACACATACTTGTTCGTCATGAACAAGGTGCTATTCATGCTGCACAAGGCTATGCAAGGGTAAGTGGAAAACAGGTGTTGTATTTGCAACAAGTGGCCCTGGAGCAACTAACCTAGTAACTGGTTTGGCTGATGCCCAAATCGATTCCACTCCTTTAGTATGTATCACAGGACAAGTATTTGCTCATTTATTAGGAACAGATGCTTTCCAAGAAACAGATGTAATTAATATCACTACTCCTATTACTAAATGGAATTACCAAGTAACTGATGCAACTGAAATTCCAGAGGTATTAGCAAAAGCTTTTTTCATTGCAAGCTCGGGAAGACCAGGTCCTGTTTTAATTGACATAACTAAAAATGCACAATTACAACTTTTTGATTACAAAGGGTATAGACAGTGTGTTCATGTAAGAAGTTATAGAGCTGAGCCAATTGTAAGAAATGAATATATAGAACAGGCAGCAAAACTAATAAACGAAGCTAAAAAACCTTTCATCATTTTTGGTCAAGGTGTTATTTTAGGAAATGCTGAAAAAGAATTTTTAACTTTTATTGAAAAAGCAGGAATACCTACGGCTTGGACAATTATGGGAATGAGTGCAATCCCTACAGATCATCCACTAGCAGTAGGAATGCTTGGAATGCATGGAAATTATGGCCCAAACTATCTTACTAATGAATGTGATGTTTTAATTGCTGTAGGTATGCGTTTTGATGACCGTGTAACGGGTCGTTTAGACAAATATGCAAAACAAGCTAAAGTGGTACATCTTGATATTGACCCTGCTGAAATTGACAAAAATGTTAAAACTACCGTACCTGTGTGGGGAAATTGTAAGGAAACCTTACCGCTTTTAACTGCTTTGATTGACAAAAAAACTCATCCAGAATGGTTCAAAGAATTTGATATTAAAAAAGAAAAAGAAAATACTTTACTTATACAAAAAGAACTAAACCCAACAGATGGTGAATTAACTATGGGTGAAGTTTTAAACGTGTTAAATGAATTAACTAATGGTGAAGCGGTAATAGTTACAGATGTGGGTCAACACCAATGGTAGCTTGTCGTTATGCAAAACAAACTAAATCAAGAAGTAATATTACAAGTGGTGGTTTAGGCACAATGGGATTTGCATTACCTGCTGCAATAGGAGCAAAATTAGGTGCACCAGAAAGAGAAGTAATTGCCATTATGGGCGACGGTGGAGCACAAATGAACATTCAAGAATTAGGAACTATAATGCAGTTTAAACCAAATGTAAAAATCTTGATTTTAAACAATAGTTTTCTTGGAATGGTAAGACAATGGCAAGAATTATTTCATGAAAAACGCTATTCATTTACCGATATTTCAAGCCCTAATTTTGTTACCCTAGCAAGTGCTTATAACATTGCGGGGAAACAAATATCAAAAAGAGAAGAACTAAAAGCAAGCTTGAAAGAAATGTTAGACTATCCTGAATCGTATCTTTTAGAGGTTGCCGTTTTACATGAAGATAATGTCTTCCCAATGGTACCTCAAGGAAAAGGAGTTGCAGAAATTGTATTAAGTAAAGAAGAAATCTAATTTATGAAACAAGAACATACATTAACCGTTTACAGTGAAAATCAAGTTGGTCTTTTAAATAAAATTGCCATCATTTTTTCTCGACGAAAAATAAACTTGGAAAGTTTTAATTCGTCTCCTAGTGAAATTGAAAAAATATATCGCTTTACAATTGTTGTAAAAGAAACTGAAGAAGTAGTTCGCAATTTAGTGCGTCAAATAGAAAAAATTGTAGATGTTTTTAAAGTATATAACAATACTAATGATGAAATTATTTGGCAACAAATAGCTTTATACAAAGTACCTACTAGCGTGATTATGAAAGATGTTAAAGTTGAACGTCTTTTACGTCAGTTTGGAGCTAATGTAGTGGTTATTCGTCAAGATTATACTGTTTTTGAAGCAACAGGACAAGATGATGAAATTAATAATTTATTAAAAGAATTAGATAAATATGGCTTAATTGAATTTGTAAGAAGTTCAAGAATAGCTATTATTAAATCGAGTGAAGGGGTTCATAAAAAAGTATTAGATATGCAAAAGAATGACCCAAGAAAATCTCCTATTAACAATGAATTTTTGAATAATAAGAGTAAAATTTTCAGATGTAAGGAAAGTTGGGAGATGGAAGCTGGGAGATGGAAGAGAAAATAGAATAAAGAAAATAGAATAAAGAAAATAGAGAATAGAGTATAGATTTAGGGATTAGCCCAGATGGTAGTGGAAATCCTTTTTAAAAAAAATACTTGTTTTTGTTTTTAGAAAAAAGCGACCAACGGAAGCTCTTTTTATAAAGTACAAAAATGTATTTTTCTTAAAAAGATTGTAACAAACAGCTGGATAAGCTTCAAAAAATAGTATCATATTTAATACACGAAAAAGACAAATAAAAAAGAACATAAAATACAAACTAAATTTTAAAAATACAGACAATGTCAAATTATTTTAACTCACTACCACATCGTT
>JAAURU010000140.1 GCA_012032075.1 Flavobacterium sp. | reverse complement strand
CTTCTTTATAATATTCTTCAGAAGAATCTAAATTATGATTATAAGCATATAAACCAGCTTCTGCTAAACGCTTTGCTTGGTTTTCGGTAATCATACCAAGTGTACAACAAACTTCCATATTTAGTTTGTTAATAGTTCTTACCATTTCTAATACTTGATCAAATTCTGGTCCATCTTTTACATTTCTCCATGCAGCACCCATACAGACTCTAGAAGAACCTGATGATTTTGCTCTTAAAGCTTGCGCTTTTACCTGGGAAACGCTCATTAAATCATTTCTTTCAATATTAGTATGATATCTAGCAGCTTGTGGGCAATAGCCACAATCTTCAGGACAACCACCAGTTTTTTATAGATAATAATGTTGAAACTTGAACTACATTTGGATTATGAAATTGTCTGTGAGTTGTAGCAGCTTCAAATAATAAATCCATTAATGGTTTTTCATATAGCGCTATAATTTCTTCTTTTGTCCAATTATGTCTAATTGTATTCATGCAAAATATTTTTAATCCTCAAAAGTAACGAATTACTTTAGAAGATTAAAAAAAATAACAAGCAATTAGAGTTTATGCTTTAATTACAACATCTTTCCAGTATTGCATTAGTACAAAACTACCTATTAAGCAAGATGCAATTCCTTCAAAGAAAAGTACACTACAATATTTTATAATATTGGTTTTACCTACAAAGAAAAAAGTGTCTGATAAACGAGATAAATATGTTTCTCCACCTTTTAGATAGACAAAAATAATTAAACCAATTATTCCAAGAACGACTCCAATTATCCCTGTTTTAAAGCCAGAAATTAAATTATCTAAATAATCTGAATTTCCATGAGAAAAGTTATATTTAATAGTTTTATTAATTCCATAAAGCACAATAAAAGCATTTAAAAAACGTAAATAATTTTTGTCTGCTAATCCTAATAAATCCATTAAAAGGAAGAAGATACCAATTCCTAAAAATATTAGAAATCCATGTTTAATTTCAATTGAATTTTTCATATGTGTATAGTTTAGTTTCTAATAAAGGTACAAAAATATACGCAATTATCTGGTAATCAATATCTAAAAAAAGTTAATTGTTAATTAAAATCCATTCATTGTGAAGTAAATGGTTCCATTCTGCTTTAGCCATATCATAATTTGGATCAATTAAAGTTTGATACGGTTTTCTGTTAATTGAATTTTTACAAGCAATAAAAATGGAGATGTCTTTGTCTTTATATTCAGCTTTAATTTTTTGACAATATTGCCAAATAAAATCTGGTTTTGTAGGTAATTGATGGGCTTGTTTTGATGAAAGATTTTTTTTATAATCATAAATAATTGATTGCCCGTTTGAATTATCAATTACATTAAACATTATTGAGCCAGTTCGCTCCCTTAACATCATTCTCCAACTTAATCGATGCCCTTCTTCTGTCCAAAGTACATCTCCTTCAATAAAGTGATGACGTATTGGTAATAATAATTGGACAAATAGAAAAGGAATTAGAAAATAGTAAACTAGTTTTTTATTTGTAACCGTTGCTTCTTTTGTTTTTTGAATTACAATCTTTCTTCTTAGAAATAGCTTTCCAATTTGCTCTGGTTCATAAAAAAACAACGCAAAACTTAATGCAAAAAATGGGAAAATTCCAATTTGTAATACTATTGCATTAAACAAATGAAATCCTAATGAGGCTATCAATGCAATTGTTCTTGTTTTTTTGTAAAGCAATAAAGGGACAATTAACAAATCATATAAAATACCTGCATAAGCAATAAAAAGATAAAGCCATTTTTGTGCAAATAGATGTAGAAAAAATTGTCTTGTTGTAGTTCCTTGTAAAAGATTTTTTGTAAAGGTACCATCTAGCCAGTCAGGATAAAATTTAGCAACCGAAGCGTAAAAATAAACAATTGCCACTTGTATGATAAAAGTGAGACGAACCCAGTTAGGCATTTGTAAAGATTTTTTTGTATAGCCTAGTCTTTCATCTAAAGAAGTACTTTTATTTGCAGGCAGAAAAACCATTAAAAAACTAATGATTACTAATAAATAGTAGTGATTATTATAGGATGATTTTTGCATAAGGTAAACTCCTGTCCATAAAATCGTGAAGAGTAACATAGAAATAATATATCTGTAGCCTAGCATGATAAAAATCCCTAGAATTCCCATAGTGCAGAAATAGAAATACATACCATTACCCTCTAAGGGTTGTAGCCACTCGAAACCAATGAATGAAAACGTAAATTGTGGTTCAATGAAAACAAGTTTTACCCAACCTGTGGCAATTGCTCCAAAACTTTCACAAGCTAATAGAAACCCAAAGAAGATTCTAAAAGCGATTAATGGAGAATTATCTATGGATTTGAATAAAAAGCTTTTCATCAATAGGATTTGATTTTTGATAAAGAGGTGTGTTTATCTTTTTCAAGTTGTAATTTCAGTTCTTCTAGAGACTCATGTTTTTTTTTCATCTCTAATTCGGTCTAAAAAGTTTATTTTAATATTCTCATCATAAACAGATTCATCAAAATCAAAAATATGAACTTCAATACTTTGATTTCCTTTTGAAATAGTTGGATTAGTACCAATATTCATCATGCCATAATATAATTTATCATTTAACTCAACTGAAACAATATAGACTCCGTTTTTTGGAATTAATTTATATTCTTCAGAAACTTTTATGTTAGCTGTAGGGAAATTAATAGTTCTACCTATTTTTTACCTTCAATAATACTTCCTGTAATGCTGTAATTATAGCCTAAATAACTATTAGCAGTGTTCACATCTCCTTCTAATAAAGCATTTCTTATTTTAGTAGAACTTATGGCAATTTCGTCGATTTCCTTAGCAGTTATTTGTTCTACTTCAAAATTATACTTTTCTCCATACTGAATCAAATCATCAATAGTAGCGGTTCTATTTCTTCCAAACCGATGATCGTGACCAATAATTATTTTACATAAATTCAATTGGTCTATTAAAACATCTTTACAAACCCTTCTGCTGTTAGCCTAGAGAAGTCTATATCAAAAGGATGAATAATTAAATGATGAAGTTCAAATTTTGAAATTAAATCTTTTTTCTCATCAATAGTATTCAAAAGTTTAATATTCAAATCTTGCTGAAGTACCATTCTAGGATGAGGGAAAAAGGTAAGCAAAACACTTTCCGCATTTTTTTCAATGGCCGATTTGTGGAGTTTATCAAGAACTTTTTTATGACCTATATGGACACCATCAAAAGTGCCTATTGTAACAATAGTTTTTTTATGACTTTTAAATGAAGAAAGAGAATTGTAAACTTTCAATGCGAAATTATTTACAGCAAAAATAAGTATTTTAAATGGAGCTAAAAACAAGCAGATGAATAAATTTTATTCATCTGCTTGTTTTTAATAATGATTAATATTATTAGTTTTTTATGAATCGTAACGTTTTGGATGCATTCTCAAAATTTAATTTCAAGAAATAAACTCCATTTAAAAATTGAGATGTAGATATTATAAAATCATTTTTATTTAACTTATTCGTTAAAATAACTTGACCTAAGTTGTTGTAAACTTCATATTCAATTGTATTTCCTAATTCTAATGGAATTGATATGTTAATAAAATCTTTTGTCGGATTTGGATATAAATTAATATTTTCTAATAAACTAAAATTGTCAGTTGATAGTATTGAGTTATTTGTAAAAGAACTTATTCTAGAAACTAATGTATTTTCTAGGTTACCTCCAACAATAAAATCAGGAACATTTACAACAGTAGTTGAGCCAGATGTAACAGTATAAAATCCTTGACTTACACCATCAAATAAACCATCACCATATGAATCATTTACAGTTAAAACATAGCATCCATTTGAAGGTAAATTCCAAACTCTATTGTTAACTAAAATTTGTGTACCTGAATTTATATCCATATAAGGCCCTCCACTGTCTATTGTGGTACCAGAGCCATTTTTTAATGTCCAAGTTGTCTCAGTTCCAAAACTATCTCCCACAAGATTAAAAGTAAATGAAGTGGAGTTAGCATACCCTAATTGTTTTCCAAAAACTTTAGAAGCGGTATTGTTTGAAGTTCTTTGATCAGTGCCTCCATTAACAGAAGTTATAGAAATATTTAATGTTCCATTAACTGCAGTATTTGTAAGAGTCACAACAGTATATTTGTTGGGAGCCAAGTTACCAGTCCAATTTTGATTATTACTTGAGCCTCCATTCATGTTATAACTAAATACAGCAGAGGTTAAATTAGAAGTACCTCTATTATACAATAATACTTTTTTTGCTGATGATGTTGGATTAGGAGAAGTGCAAGTAGCGTCAACAACATCACATGAGTTTTCAATAATAACTTCAGCATCATTAGCAAATAATGGAATAGCAATGTCTTTAGTTGAACTTTTTAAAGAAACTCTTCTAGGAGAATTATTCATAACAGTTAACATTCTATCTTTTTGATTTTGAGTATAAATGTTCATGCAATTATCATCCGAATAATCCATATAGTTTTCAACTTGTCTTATGAATCCGCATTGAGTTGGTCCAGCACATCCTGTTGGTTCTCCTGCTCCTGCATAGAATTGTCCGTTACAATTAGGTGTATCTGCACAAAAATCATCTACTGAGCAGTCACCATCTCCCCATAAGTGTCTTAATCCTATCCAGTGACCAACTTCATGAGTCATAGTTCTCCCTTTGTCATATTGCGTTCCTACATAATTCCCAGCTGGATAAATTGTTCTTGAACCAAAAGTTCCATAATTAGAAACAACGCCATCAGTAGTTGCTAAGCCACCAGAAGCATTTAATCCAGGTAAACCAGAAGCATCTGGAAATTGAGCATACCCTAATAATCCTAACGTTCCAAAATTTACTGACCACATATTCAAATATTGATTTGCATCCCAAATAGTTTTTGGTTTGATTTCAACATCTACTAGCGCAGATGTTCTTGCAGAAGTACCTGCATTCCAATCAGCTCTACACAAATTTACTCTATTTATACCATTAGTTGGATTGCCATTAGGATCAACTTTAGCAAGTGCAAATTGAATTTGAGTATCTACACCTATTCCAAAACCAGGTGTTCCAGATATTTTTCTAAAATCTTGATTTAAAACTGTAATTTGAGATTCAACTTGTTCATCTCTAATATTTTCATTACTTCCATAATTATCACCATTATGAATAACATGAACTACTACAGGAATAGTTATAATACCACCTGTTTCCGATCTTAAAGTTGGAGAATTTTTATAATTTTCAATTAGTGGTGCTAACCAGTTTTCGAATTGTTGATCATTCAACCTTTTAGGATTGTTTTTTCTTAACAGTTCTTCATTCTCAACAGTAGCACATTTTATGAATCCATTTGGAGAACGATTTCCATCAACAGAATCAAAACTTTGTTTTTTATTTTGGGAAAATAAACTTATAGATATAAGCAATAATATTATATTAATTTTTTTCATTATTATAATTTTTAGTTTGTTAGTAAATTGAATTTATTATATTGAAAATAATTTTAAATTTTGTAAAGTTAATAAAAAATAGATTTAGTTGAAAATATTTAGATTTTTGGTTTTAAATGTTATTTTTTATAGAAGTCCATTATTTTTTTATAAATCGTAACGTTTTTAGCTCCCGTTTTAAAACTTATTCGTATAAGGTAAGTGCCATTTAATAGTGATGAAGCATCAATGTCTAAAGGAGCATTTATAGATTCAGAAAATAAAACCAATTGTCCAAGTGCATTATATACTTCATAGCTTAATGGTTTTCCAAAACTTTCTGCAATTTTTACACTCAATAATGAGTTAATAGGATTTGGGTAAATAAAAACTACATCTTCAAATTCAGTTTCTTCAAAAATACCCGTTTTAAAAGCATGATTTGCAGTAGTTCCAAAACTATTTCCCGAAGCAATAATAGTTAAACCATTAGTTGATTTTATATCATAAAAACCATTTCCATAAGCACAACAAATTCCATCATCATATGCATCATTTATAGTAAAAGAATAACAATTGTCTTGACTTAATGTCCAGTTTTGAGTAATTATAGGATTAGTTTGCCCTGGAACTCCATCATCATAAGGACCACCAAAATATATAATATTTCCACTCACATCTTTTAAGTTCCATGTAGTTTCTGAGCCATATTGATCTGTTTGTAAACGAAAAACAACTCTAGATAAATTGTAAGAAGGAATACTTGAAGATGAACCAAATGTAAAAGATTTTGATTTTGAATTGTTACTAGTTCTTTGATCTGTAGTATTGTTGACACTGGTAATTCTAGCATTTAAAGTTCCAGAAATTTCATTAGTAATAATTTCGAAAGTTGCATATCTATTAGGAGTTAAATTACCACTAAATAGATATTCTTGAGAGGTTCCGCCATTTACATCATAAGTTACTACAGCCGAAGTAATATTAGAATTTCCTCTATTATAAATGTGTAATTTATGTGTATTTGTACTAGTTAAGCATTGACTTTCAATGGAGTTATTACAATAGTTTTCAATTACTATTTCAGCATCATTTGCAAATAAAGGGATAGCCAAGTCTTTTGTAGAAGTTCTTAAAGAAATTCGTCTTGCCGCATTATTTACAATAACTACCATTCTTGCTTTTTGATCTGCTGTAAAAATATTCATACAAGAATCATCAGTATAATCCATATAATTCTCTATCATATCTACTCCTGGTGAGTTCGGACAACTATCTGTTCCAATAGGACAGCCACCATTTGAGTTTGCAGCGTTTGGAGTATCATTACAATAATCGTCAGAATCACATCCACCAGCTCCATCTTCACCCCAAATGTGTCTTAAACCAAGCCAATGCCCAACTTCGTGTGTCATAGTTCTTCCTTTATCATATTGATTTCCAATGTAATTACCACTAGAATAAATAAGTCTAGAGCCAAAAGTTCCATAATTAGAAACTACACCATCAGTTGTTGCTAAACCACCAGAAGCATTTAATCCTGGTAAACCAGAAGCATCTGGAAATTGAGCATATCCAAGTAGCCCAGAACTTCCAAAATTAACCGACCACATATTCAAATACTGGTTTGCATTCCATATCGTTTGTGGTTTTATTTCGGTATTTACTAAATCTATGCTTGCACTAGGTGATCCAGCATTCCAATCACTTCTACATAAATTAATTCGGTTTATACCATTTGTAGGGTTGCCATTTGGATCAACTTTTGCAAGAGCAAACTGTATTTGAGTATCTACTCCAAGTCCAAAGCCAGGTGTTCCAGTTTGTTTTCTAAAATCTTGATTTAAAACAGTTATTTGTGACTGAACTTGTTCGTCTCTTATATTTTCATTACTTCCATAAGCATCACCGTTATGAATAACATGAACCACTACAGGAATTGTTATAATGCCACCAGTTTCTGATTTATTTGATAAATTATTTTTATAAGCTATTAAATAAGAGCTTAACCATTCCTCAAATTCTTGTTTGTTTAATCTATTAGAATTGTTTTTTTGAAGCATCATTTCGTTTTCAATAGTGGCACACCTTATAAAACCTTTAGTAAAAGGAACATCTTTTTGTTTTGCAGTTTCATTTTTCTTTGTTTGACTATTAATGGAAAAACTAATGCAAAAAATAAGGATTATTAAAAAATTATTTTTCATAACATAAAATGTATTATGTGTAAATAGAGTTGCAATTTAATTCTTTTTATTTTAATTTGTGAATAAGATAAGTGTAAAGTTTAATATTAAAAGTATTTATAATATTGTATTTTAACTAAATAAACTCCATTTTAACGGTAAAATATTCATAAATATAAGTATTTTATTAATTTTACTAAGAATACTAACTATATACAAACATGAAAAAACGATTATTTTTAACGATTCTTATGATATTTGCAATTAATTGCATTTATTCTCAAGATACTTTTTGGAAAAAAAGTTCAGACCAAAAAATAGCCTCTTTGGCTAAAATGGATAGAGCTACAATGCCTTCTAAATATCAAATTTATTCTTTGGATTTAGAAGCATTAAAAGTTGCTTTATCTAATGCACCACTTGAAAATTCAAATTTGAAATCTGACATAATAATTCAATTCCCTGATTATGAGGGTTATTTAAGAGATTATAAAGTTTTTGAAGCTCCGATTATGGAAAAAGGTTTGTCGGATAAGTTTCCTAATATAAAGACCTATTCTGCACAATCTATTGATGATTCGGCAATAACGTTAAGATTTAGTATAACCCATTTTGGGTTACATGTAATGTCATTATCAGGTAAATTAGGTACGTTTTATATCGATACATTTACAAAAGATTTGAATAATTATATTATATACAGTAGAAAAGATGTTATGTCTCCTAGAAATTTTGGATGTCTTGTTAAAGACGAATATGAACTTTTGCCTGATAAATATGAATTAGATAATCTAAGGAATTGATGATGGGAACTTTAGA
>JAAURU010000139.1 GCA_012032075.1 Flavobacterium sp. | reverse complement strand
ATCTACTTTTATAAGTAGTATCTTTAAAAGGAAGCACTCTGTTTTTATACATGGATGAAACGAACCTTCTAATAAAACTGCTACACGGAAGTAATCCTTTTCCAGCATAATCTTCAGGTTTAGTTTCTTCGGTGACAATATCTAATGAAATTTCAGTTGGAGTACCTATAGGTCTCGAATATTGAGAACTTGATAGTAAAACAGTTTTTCAATATTGTTTTTTAATATTTCAATAGGAGAAGTAAATTCAAACTTAATACCTTCCATATTTTTAACTAATGGATGATTGGTTGAAGGATACACAAAAGGGGAAAACCTCCATAAATATTGTTCATATTGAGTTTGACTTCCTTGTTGACCAGTAGCTAATTTAATTGTTGTAGCTTGCTCATCTTTTATTAATAAAGGATTTATTCGAATTCCATATTTAAAGAATAAGTCATTCAAATTAAGTTCGTTTTGCTGAGCCAATAATGTTCCTGTTTCACTATATAAATCTTCATAATCTGCTTTTACAGCATCTAATAGCCAAAGTGTTTTGCCTCCATTAATAATGTATTGGTCTATTACTTGTTTTTCGGCTTCTGAGAAAGCTTCTGTAGGTTTTGCGATAATTGCCAACTCATATTCTTTTAAAGACTCAAGTGTTTCTTTTGGTTTGTTTTCTACAGAATCTAATGTGAAAGGAGCTAAAAAGTAACTTTCTCTCACTGTTTTTAGATAATCGGCAATGAAAATGTCTTTAAATTCTCCGTTACCTTTAATAATAGCTATTTTCTTTTGTTTTTCTTTGATAATCTTATTAAAAGCTTCTGCAAAGGCAAATTCTAAATGTTGCACAGAACTAATTACTTTTTCTTCTGTAGTTGCACCCATTAAGTTTTTAAGTAAGGCAACTTTGGCACCTTTATCTCCATAAGTAGCATAAGCCCAAGGAAAAACGACTTCTTGTGTTTGTTTTCCTTTATCATCTACAGAAATATTTAAAGGTTGCATGCCACCTTCATAAAACTGTTTCATTATCATAACACGTTCTTCTTCATTTTCTACAGGGTTGGCAAATTCAAAAATAATATTTGAATTATAGGCAGAAAACTCTTCTAATAATTCTCTAGTCTCGTTTTGTAAACGCTTAAATTCTGGTGGAAAATTTCCTTCCAAAAACACATCTACAATAAGTGGACTTTCTACATTTTTAATTATGTTTAAGGTAGTTTGAGAAAGTGTATAGCGTTTGTCTTGTGTTAAATCAAAACGTTTGAAGAAATAAGAACTTACAATATTAATGGCAATTAAGGCAACACAAATTATAAGTAACGATTTGATGTTCTTTTTATTAATCTTTTTCATTATCCTTTCAATGCTTTAAGTTTATAAACTGTTAGGGATAAAAATAAGATAGTAATGCTTAAAAAGTAAACGACATCTCTAGTGTCAATAACTCCACGACTCATACTCTTAAAATGAGCATCCATTCCTAAGGAAGCTATTGTTCTACTATTTTCTTCGAATACATTTGCCATACCTTCAAAACCAAAAAAGA
Organism: Flavobacterium sp.; assembly: GCA_012032075.1. Lineage (GTDB taxonomy): Bacteria > Bacteroidota > Bacteroidia > Flavobacteriales > Flavobacteriaceae > Flavobacterium. The sequence goes on along the minus strand of JAAURU010000139.1, from coordinate 6,953 downwards.
AACAAAAACAAATAAAAACAGCAATAATAAAAGAAACAATTTGGTTTTCTGATAAGGTTGAAGAAAAAATACCAATTGCAGTGTAAGAAGCAATTAGAAATAGTAAACCAAAATAAGAGCCTAATGTACTTCCCATATCTAAATTTCCTTCTGGATTACCAAAGTAGGATACTATCCAAACATAAATTAAGGTCGGAATTATAGCAAGCAAAATTAACAGAAATGCTCCAAAGAATTTTCCATTTACAATTTCCCAAACAGATAAAGGTTTTGTAAATAACAATTCAATAGTTCCTTGTTTTTTTCATCTGAAAAACTACGCATCGTTACAGCAGGAATAAGGAATATTAAAATCCAAGGAGCCAATTTAAAAAACGGACTCAAATCGGCAAAACCCGAATTTAAGATATTAAAATCACCATCGAAAACCCATAAAAACAATCCGTTTAAAACTAAAAAGATGGCAATGACGAGATATCCTATAGGTGAACCAAAAAAGGATTTTATTTCTCTTATTAATAATGCTTTCATATTTTGTAATTGTTTAAAATAGTTTAAAAAGTTTAATCTAGTTTAAATTAGTTATGGTTTGCAAATGTACTATATTAGTTTAAAAATCAACAAACTTTAAACCCTTAAACAACATTAAACTTTTAAACTAATGAAACTAGTTTTTCGACACTCCAAGCTTCTGGTTTATCACTAAATAATGCTTTAGTATAACTCCAAACCTCTTTAAAAAGTATTGAATTTCTATTAGTTTTCTAAATTTTCTTCGGATTTCCAATAACTGTAAGTAAAGAAAATTCTAGGATCATGTTTGTCTTGGTATAACTCTAAAAACTGATTGCCTTCAAAACTTCTAATTTTTTCTTTTACCTGATTAAAATTGGCTAAAAAAGCTTCAATTTTATCTTCCTCAAATCGCATTTTTACAATTCTTACAAACATTGTTATTCGTTAAAAGTTATCGTTACTACATCTCTAAATTTCAAACCTAAAGGGTAGAAGCAGAGCCAACGGTTTTTGGGTTACTTTTATATATGGCTATTTCTAAATAACCATTTTCATTAAAAAGTGCTAATGCATTCCCTTCATAAGATTTTAAATCATATTTATTACTATTCTTAAAGTCGGAATAAAAGCGATGAATGCGTTGTATTTTTTTATTATGGAATTGAATAGTATAGTTTCGGTTTAAAGCCGTTTCATCAAATTTTTTTTTAGAAATATTAGTTACGCAGTTTCCAAATTGATCAATGTAGATAACCGTTCCTTTAATTGATTTGCTATCTGTTGCAATTTGAGCTGTTAATTCACTAAATGATTTTAAAGTAGTTATTTCTTTACCAATTACATTAAGCAAACCACCTCTTGCAATATGACAAGCCACAGCCACAAAAACAATTCATATCAGTAGCTTCTTCTTGTAATCTATCATGAATGGTTATAGCAACAATTTTTTGAGGTACTTTTTTTGAATTAATGTACTAAGAATGCCATTATCGGCACAAATAAAAAATTGGTCTTCCCACTGCATCGCAATGTGTTTTGTGTTTTCAGTTTGTTCACTGTCAACACCAATAAGATGAATAGTACCTTTAGGAAAGCTTTTATAGGCAGCAGCAATGCAATAACTTGCTTCTACTGTGTTAAATAAATCAATATCATGAGAAATGTCAACAATTATTGGATTTTCAAGTCCAGAAATTAGCTTTCCTTTTAAAGCACCTACAAAGTGATCTTTAAGTCCGAAATCGGTAGTAAGCGTAATTATTGACATAAATTTGTTTATAACTTATTAGAGAAACAAAGTTTGTTTTTCTTAAATTTGATACAAAGCTAGTATAATTTTAGTACAAGAAAAATAATTTAAAAAGAAAGCCTTTGAACGAGAGAAGTATTGAATTAGTAGAAATTACTCCAAAAGAATTTTGGGGAACGCAAGATGTTCATTTAGAAGCTATTAAACAGCATTATCCAAAACTTAAAATTGTAGCAAGAGGAACCACTTTAAAAGTTTTTGGTGAAGAAGAAATATTAGATGATTTTGAAGCTAAGTTTAATAGATTAATGCTTCATTTTAATAGATATAATACTATCGATGAGAATGTAATTGTAAGAGTACTTGAAAGTAATGGTCATGAACCCCAACAAATGCAGAACAGAGATAAAATTTTGGTGCATGGAGTAGGTGGTAAATTGATAAAAGCCATGACTCCAAACCAGCAAAAGTTAGTAGATACCATTATAAAAAACGATATGGTTTTTGCTATAGGTCCAGCTGGAACTGGTAAGACCTACACAGGAGTAGCTATGGCTGTAAAAGCATTGAAAGAAAAACAGGTTAGACGTATTATTTTAACAAGACCAGCAGTAGAAGCAGGAGAAAACCTTGGATTTCTTCCAGGAGATATGAAAGAAAAGTTAGATCCATACATGCAACCTTTATATGATGCATTAAGAGACATGATTCCAGCAGAAAATTAGAAGACTATTTATTAAAAGGAATTATTCAAATTGCTCCATTAGCATTTATGCGTGGTCGCACGTTAGATAATGCTTTTGTAATTTTAGATGAAGCTCAAAATACAACTCATAATCAAATGAAAATGTTTTTAACTCGTATGGGTAAGAATGCTAAATTCATGATTACAGGAGATCCAGGTCAAGTGGATTTACCTAGAAGAACAATTTCTGGATTGAAAGAAGCTATTTTAATCTTAAAAGATGTTGAAGGTATTGGTGTTATCTATTTAGATGATAAGGATATAGTAAGACATAAATTAGTTAAAAAAGTAATTGATGCTTATAAAAGTATAGAAAATCACGATTAAGTACTTGACTTTCATTTATATAATTTGCAGTAGTAATTTTTACTACTGTTTTTTTTTGTTCAAAAGTCTAAAATCAATAAAATAGAATATATTTATCAACACGAAATCGTTTTCGATATTATATTGATAAATATTTAGTCATTTAATTATTAAATTTATATTAATTTAGGTTTAAAATTATTTAAATAACAAACTATGAAACAAACAAATCTATTTAAAATAGTTGCTCCTTGCTTACTATTTGCAACTATTTCATGTACAAATGAAGAAATAGGGAATGACAATTTAGAAACTTCAAAAGATTTTAAAATTATACAAGTTACCAATCATGATGGAAAAGCTTTTAGTACTGGAAACAATAATGGTAACATGAATTCGAAATATATAGCTAAACCAGGAGGAGGAGTTATGATGCAAGGATTTTATTGGGATGTTCCCGCAGGAGGCACTTGGTGGAATGTGGTAAAAAGTAAAGTTACAGCATGGGGAAATGCTGGTATCGACGCGGTGTGGTTACCACCAGTTTCAAAAGCACAAAACGGACCATTTTCTATGGGTTATGATCCAACTGATTATTATGATTTTGGCGATTACAATCAAAATGGAACAGTGGAAACTCGTTTTGGTTCAAAAACAGAATTGACAAGCTTAATAACTGCCGCACATGATGAAAACATGAAAGTATATGCTGATATTGTAATTAATCATAATAGTGGTGGACAATCAGAATTTAATCCTTTTACTAATTCTAATACTTATACAAAATTTAATGTAGCTTCAGGAAAATTTAATAGAACATATAACGATTTTTATAAAAATTCTTTTGGTAATAATGACGAAGGTGTTTTTGGTGGTTTCCCAGATTTATGTCACGCAAATCCTTATGTTCAAGATTGGTTATGGAAAAGAGCTGATGGTGTTGGTAAATACTATAAAAACACAATGAAATTTGACGGATGGAGATTCGATTATGTGAAAGGTTTTGGACCTTGGGTTGTAAACCAATGGAACGCAAATGTAGGTGGTTTTTCTGTAGGTGAATATTGGGATGGAAATGCTGCAACGCTAGAATGGTGGTGTGATAATGCAAATAGTTCGGCTTTTGATTTTGCATGTTATTATAAAATGGATGAAGCTTTTGATGGGAATGACTTAACAAAATTAAATTCAGGAGATATGCTTTGGAAAAGAAGACCTTTTAGAGCAGTAACTTTTGTTTCTAATCATGATACAGATCAAATTTGGAAGAAAACTTTGGCTTATGCTTATATTTTAACACATGAAGGTTATCCAACCATTTTCTATAGAGACTATGAGGAATGGTTAGATAAAAACAAACTAAACAATTTAATTTGGATACATAATAATTTAGCTACTGGAAACACATCAATTCTTTACTCAGACAATGATGAATATGTAGCAAGAAGAAATGGTTACAATGGCAATCCTGGTTTATTAGTTTACATTAATAACTCTAGTTCATGGCAAGAAAGATGGGTGCCAACAAATTGGGCAAATGCTAAAATTAAAGATTATACTGGTAGTTCATCATGGCAACCAACTACTCAAGGAGATAAATGGGTAAAAATTCAATGTGCACCAAATAGCTATTCAGTTTGGTCAACTTTTTAATTTTATTTGAATTGTTATAATTGATTTGATGCTGTACAATTTGTGCAGCATCTTTTTTTGTTAATGTGTTTGAAAAGCACTTTATTTGTAACTTTAAAGATGAAAACGATTGAAAACCATATTGATTACTGGAGCTTCTGGAGGATTAGGAAAGTTAACTTCAAAATATTTTGCAGATAAAGGTTGGAATGTAATTGCTACAATGATTAGCATCGATTTAGCAGAAGATTTATTGGGTTACCCAAATGTAAAATGTTACCAATTAGATGTAACTTCTTCAGAAGTATAGCACTTGCGAAAGACGAAATTCTAAAAGATTTCAAAGAAATTGATGTAATTATAAACAATGCTGGGTTAGGGTATCGAAGTTTTGTTGAACTATCAGAAGACTCTAAAATAGATACTATTGTGAATGTAAATTTACTTGGTACAATAAAAGTATGTAGAGCCTTTATTCCATTATTTAGGTCACAAGGAAAAGGACAGTTTATAAATATAAGTTCTGTTGCTGGTTTGGTTAACTTACCACTAGGTAATTTTTATCATGCTACAAAAAAAGCAGTAGAAAGTTTTTCAGAGTGTATGTCTTATGAATTATTAGACTTTAATATTAGCGTTTGTACAGTTCAATTTGGAAATGCACCAACCGATTTTCAAAAAAATGTAACCAAAAGTGAAACATCAAATGTAGATTCTTATAACGAAATGATGGATAAGATAAATCTCATTTTGTCAAATAAAACGTCAAAAATAAAGATTTAACTATAAAGATTATAGATAAGTTATTTCAATTGCAGAAAATCCGCAGAAAAGCTTTCGTAAATACACAATAGGTTTTGATGCCAATTTCATGCGTTATCTAAGACGATTTTTAGGGTATCGATTGTTTAATAAATTGATTAAAAAAATTGTACTTAAGAAATAAAGCAATGTAAAAATTTACCCAATGAAATATTTTTTTAAATATGAAAAAGGCTATATAAATATTGATGAAAAGTATTTATACATGACGACAACTGGAAATTGGTCTGAAATAACTTCCTTAAATGAAAAATCGTCAAAAACAAAATCACAAAGTGCAGTAAAAAAAATAAAAACCTATAGTTTTTATGGAATGATGATTGCTTTTTCTCTTTTATTGTTCTTTAATTTAAGTAATGGAAAAGGAAACAAAATATTTTTACCCATTGGTATTATTCTTATGTTAGTTTCAGCCTATAAATACATTAGATCAGGTGCTGGAAATCAATACAAAATTCCACTTTCTAAAATTAGTAAGATGGAATATTCTCACAAAAGTTTGAAAATTTACTTTAAGAATATTGACAATAATCAAGATTTTGAACGAATTGAAACTATTGAAGAGAAAGGTATTCAAATTTTAAAAGACTTAAAAATGATTTAATAATTTTCTAAAGCCATAATTATAATCCTTTTATTTATTTTTGCAGTCAATCAATATAACAACACAACAACAATGAATACAATCACAACTACAAATTTTAATTTTCCTAATCAAAAATCAATTTATAAAGGCAAAGTAAGAGAAGTTTATAATATTAATGATGAATTGTTAGTCATGATTGCAACCGATAGACTTTCTGCTTTTGATGTTGTTATGCCAAAAGGAATTCCTTATAAAGGTCAAATTTTGAATCAAATTGCAACTAAATTTATGGAATTAACTCATGATATTGTTCCAAATTGGCTTATTGCAACTCCCGATCCAAATGTAGCTGTAGGTCATTTATGTGAACCTTTTAAAGTAGAAATGGTTATAAGAGGTTATTTATCAGGTCATGCGGCAAGAGAGTATGCATTAGGTAAAAGGATGCTTTGTGGTGTTGCTCTAGCTGAAGGTTTGAAAGAAAATGATAAATTCCCAGAACCAATAATTACACCTACAACAAAAGCCGATTTTGGCACTCATGATGAAGATATTTCTAGAGAAGCTATTCTTTCCAATGGAATTGTTAGCGAAGAAGATTATTTAGTTTTAGAAAAATATACTAGAGCTTTATTTCAAAGAGGAACTGAAATAGCCGCTTCAAGAGGATTAATATTAGTTGATACTAAATATGAATTTGGTAAAACCAAAGAAGGAAAAATTGTTCTTATAGATGAAATTCACACACCAGATTCTTCTCGTTACTTTTATACAGAAGGCTATCAAGAAAGACAAGATAAAGGAGAAGCACAAAAACAATTGTCTAAAGAATTTGTACGTCAGTGGTTAATTGCCAATGGTTTTCAAGGTAAAGATGGACAACAAATACCTAATATGACAGATGAATATATTGCTTCTGTTTCTGAACGATATATTGAATTGTTTGAAAATATCTTGGGAGAAAAATTTGAAAAGGCTGATATTTCAAATATTGAGGATAGAATTGAGAAGAACGTTTTAACGTATTTGAATTCGAAATAAAAACTGATTATTTAGAACTAAAAATTCGCAAATGTTATTTTAATCATTTACGAATT
>JAAURU010000138.1 GCA_012032075.1 Flavobacterium sp. | reverse complement strand
TTAATCCAGCTGAAAAAATATGGGCAAAATACAAACGAGCATTTTCAAATAAATTTTATCAATCATTGGAAGAAATAGATGATTTTATTACAGAAGTAGTTAACACAACTACCGAAAAAGAAGTAATGAGTATCTGTGGATATGATACTTTTTTTTTTTGATAAAATTTGGACTATATTATAATATCGTATGGTATTAGAAGTATTTGCTTTTACCTCTATGCATTTTACTTCACCTGTTAATGGATTTCTCGCAATTACATCAACTCCATGACTAGAATTATTCTGCACTTGTACAACATCTGTATAACCTTGTGCTTTTAAGTTTTCTATTACTTTTGCTTCGCCAATATCTCATTTTGCTTTTGTTGAAACACCTTGTTCATAAGCCTCTCCGTCACCTTCTTTTTTTGGAGCTTCTGCCTGTTGGTTTTCTACTTTGCTTGTAGCTTCTTCATCTACTTTGCTGGTTTCTGCATCGTCTGTTTTTGCAGTATTTGCTTCATCGGTTTTGTTTGTAAAACTATCTTCTAGATCTCTTTTCCTTGTCCTACTGGTGCTACCATCATAGCCATTCCTACATAGTCTTGCCAAGTTCCGTTTCCACTAGCTATGTTTTTTGCAGAATCATAAGCTCCTGTTTCCATTGCAACCGTTCCTTTTGCAAAAACTCCTTTACCTGCTGACCCGGTATTGCCATTGGTTTGGGGCTGTGTTTTGAACGCCCATAATACTACTTAAAAAAACATTAAAAAGTGGTTAAATTTAACTTTTCAACTTAGCCATTACCTTTTCAAATAATTCATTTTGGGGCATTGGTGTAACAACTTTAGGCAATTTGTTTAAGGCCAAATCCATTAACGGATGGCTTAGTTTGTTTAGGTTTGGTAGTCCTGCCATTTCTCTTATGGATAACCATGTTAGGATTTCGTAGGTGTAAACAAATCTTGTACAATCATCAAATTGAATATGCATAGTATTTTCTCCATCACCGTAAGTTGCGTTTTCTAAATGATAATCACAAAGTTTTGTAATTATGTTGTCTAATAAACCCATATCAGTTGTATTCCAATTATTTAAAGCTTCTTGATAAACTCCCATACTTTTAGGATAATTGTATTTTGAATAATCAATCTCATTATGAAACCCTTTGTTTGCAATCTCAATTATAAACCAAGCCGAAGGTTTAAAATTATCTCCTCCTTTTAAAAGTCCAGAATTTAAACCATTATTAATTATTCTTAGAAGATTTTCACTTTGCACATACCATTTTTCTATGATACAATTAGCTAAATAATATCCAGTATCTTCAAATGATGGTCCTCTTGGATTATTTGGGTATTGAGGTAGAAATTCATTATAAATCATAATAACATTGTATCCATTTAAAGTAGCATCCGCCCTAAAAGATGTAACATTATTATCTAAAAAATCAAAAACAAACAAATTTGAATACCAACTACTTAATGATTTAAAATTATTCACTACACTTCTTTGAATTTTAACTTCTTCTAATTCTTCGTTAATTTCATTTAAATTATCTATTAAATTATTTTTATGAAGATCATTATTTAGTAATTCTTTTAATTCTTGATAGGTTTCTTTTAATTTTTGTTCTGTTAAAATCATAATTATTTTTTATTTTAATTATCTTAAGGTTTTGGTTCCCATGGGGACACTTTAGGTGTTCCAGCTACTCCAGTTGTATTATCTACAGGAACTTGGTGTACTTCATAATCAGTTTTTGGAGAATTTTCTATCCATTTCTGAGCTTTTTGTGCATCAATTTTCATTTGCTCTGAATTAGGTGGTATTTTATAATGTCCTTTAGCTTCAGTTGCTCTTTTCAATCTACTTTCAACAAATTTCTCTCCTCCAAGTTTTTGATCAGCACTCAACTTAGAAGCATTTGCTTTTACTTCTATGCATTTTACTTCACCTGTTAATGGATTTCTCGCAATTACATCAACTCCATGACCAGAATTATTCTGCACTTGTACAACATCTGTATAACCTTGTGCTTTTAAGTTTTCTATTACTTTTGCTTCGCCAATATCTCCTTTTGCTTTTGTTGAAACACCTTGTTCATAAGCCTCTCCGTCACCTTCTTTTTTAGGAGCTTCTGCTTGTTGGTTTTCTACTTTTGGGGCAGTTTCTTCATCTGGTTTGCTTGTTTCTGCTTCATCAGCTTTGTTTGTAAAACTATCCTCTAAGTCTCTTTTTCCTTGTCCTACTGGTGCAACCATCATAGCCATGCCTACATAATCTTGCCAGGTACCATTACCACTAGCTATGTTTTTTGCAGAATCGTATGCTCCTGTTTCCATAGCTACTGTTCCTTTTGCAAAGTCACCTACACCAGCAGTTCCTGTATTTCCATAAGTTTGCGCTACATTTTGTGCTCCCATAACTCCTCGCAAGGCTAAACCTACTTTACTTACACTTTCTACTGCATTGACAACCATATTTCTAGGCATACTTTTTGCAAATTGTAAGGTCGCTTGTCCTAAACCTCTCATTCCTCCTGTTGCAAATGCACCTGCTCCTCCACTTAAAATAGCACCTCCCATTCCTACTGCTGCACCTGCCATCATGCCTTCCATAAGTTTGCCAGTGTAGTTTGCTCCTGCTAAAGCAAGGGCTTGGCTCCAGTTTTTTATTTGTGGTTGAAATGTTATTTTTCCACCAACAGGACATGTCATATTGTGATCTCCAGTAATTGTTTCTGTCCCTTGTGATATAAAATTACTTTTTTTGCCACTCCATATCCTTTTTCCTGCCACCATGTGTCCACAAAGCATTGTTCCAAGTACTGCTCCATAAGCTGCTCCTGCAAGACCTGCTATAGCTCCCATAGCAATAAGTGCCGCTCCACCTGTAGCTACCGTTAATGCGGCTATAACAACTACTGCTGCAGCCGCTAATGCCATTAAGAGCATCATTTTTGTACAACCAAAATCTATCCAGCTGGAAGTGGCTTTGTCTTCAACAGTTATATAAACTTCCCCTGTTTTTTTCTTGGTACTTAATCTAGTGCCTTGCAACTGTGCTGGTGCTGCACCTGAGGTACACATCCAAAAATCTTTTTCAGTAATTATTTTATTTCCCATAATTTAACTGATTTTTTGTATTAGTTGTCGTCTAGTTATTTTTCCTAAACGCAATTTATCATTTTGCTTCAGTAGGAAGAAAAAGTGCTTATTTATTGCAAAACAATCCTTTTGAATAGACAAATTTTTCTTGCTCTCAAAATAAATACCTTTACAAGTAGATTCAGCATTGGTAAACTTAAAGAAAAACAAAGTAAATATTCTTTTAAATAAAGAAAATGAGATTTTTTTATTGGAATAAGGAAGGATATTTTCTACTGTTATCTCCATACTAAATTTTATTTCAAATTGTATTCAATTAACTTTTCATTTTTTGTTCTTTGAATTTCTTAATTTCAGCTGTAAAGGAATCGCTTCTTAATGTATATCTAAATTTAGTAAAAAGTTTTTCAGGATCTGCAATTTCAGTTTTTGTTAGTAATGCTTCCACGACTTTACCTGTTTTAATTTCAACTTTTCTAATTTCATACTGGTCAAGCTGCGGTTTTAATGTCGAAATATCAATTTTTTTGGCAAACTGATTGTATGCAGCGTTATGAAAACCTGTTGTTAAAGCGTTTGCTGGTTTCCCAATCATTGTTATATCTACATGCTTGTATTCTGAAGGTATGAAAGCAGTACTTTCAATATCAATCGCCCATTGCATATTTGCTGTATTAAAAAAATTTGTTCCTTCTATTGCTTTTCCTTTTAAAGGAAAATTAATTCCGAAAATTTGTCCAAAATAGACTTTGAAAAACTCATTTGCTTCTAAAGCTTCTTTTACTTTTTTAGGGTTTGTATAAATTTGGTCATTTAAAGAAATTGCATTTTTAAGATTCTCATTTCCTTGTAATGCTTTTTCCATTTCGGCTTTCGTATCGTTCCATTTTGCTAGAATTACATCATAATTTAATACCTCTAAAACTTTACCTTTAACATCTAATTTCAAATTAAGTTCACTATACATTTTTCCAAAAACTTGACTTACTTGAGCTACCTCTTTAACCATTGGATTATTTGCCTCAAGTAAAGTATTGTCTAATTGAATTAATCTAATTTCAAAAGAATGGTTTTCATTTATTTTGGTTACAGAAAAATCATATCTTAATCTAATTTTAGAAGTAATATACATATCAACTCCATTCAATTCTGTTTCAATATCAATAGTATATTGCTCGTTAAATTTTTCTTTAATAGCTATGTGTTTATAATCTATCATAATTTATAAATTAATTAATAAACACATCACCACCATCTACTTTTGTATCTCCACCACCTATATGATTTTTTGGAGAAGTTATGTCGATACTTGTTTGACCAGTTGTTTTGATATTTTCACCATTAGTAGTAATATTTTTCCATTAAAAGTAATCGTTCCATCTTCTTTCATTTCTAATTTACTACTCCCTATCGTTATGGTTAAACTTGTTTTCCCATCTAGTGTAATATTACCATCGCTATCCATTTTCATGACGCTTCCATCACCTTTACCAACATTTATAGTATTAGTAGCATTTGCATTTGTAGTAGCATTTCCTGCACCGTCAAATAACATATTTGCAGTTCCTTGATCAGACAGATAAATACTTCCTTTATTGTCGTCCATCTGTAATCTGTTTCCAGTAGCAGTTTGAAAACCTTTCATAAAATTTCCAGATCCTCCATGCCCAGATTTTCCTGCTCCATGAAACATAGTCCCTATTACAACTGGCTTTTCGGCATTTCCTCCTTCAAAATCAACTAAAACTTCTTCTCCTATTTCTGGTAATACATGAAATCCTTTTCCTTTTCCTGCATAAGGAGTTGTAACTCTTATCCAGGGAGTATTATCTCCAGTAGGTGTTTGCCATGGAAATTGTACTTGAATTCTGCTTAATCCTTTAGGGTCGTTGTTATCTACAACAATTGCTGGTTGTGTTTCAGCTAAAGGTACACTGTGTACATTTCCATAAGGAGGAGCTAAAACATCTGCTGGAACTGCATCAAAAGTATTATGATAGGAGCCTGTTTCATCACAGTAATGTGTAATATCAGTTACTAGGTAAGAGCCGTAATTTTGTTCTTTTAATCCATCTTCTACATTACCGGTAAGAGAAAAAGTTGTTTGTTGGATTGTGATTATGTCACCAACTCGAATACCTGTTTCATCTGATTCTCCTTTTGCAGTAACTAAATCAGCTGCTCTTGATTCTACTTGTTTTTGTACTCGGTCTAATAAATGAGACCTAGAATTGCCCTCTTCTATGGCATTAGAATAAAGTAAAGTTGAAGTTCCTGGAAATAATCTTTTCGAGGCATCAAAAGCTGGCTTTGAAAATCCTTGCGGTTGATAATTTATTTCAGTTGAATTTGCTAAATTAGTCTCTGCGCTACTTGGATCATAACCAACATATTCAAATCCAAATGCTTTTACACGCATTTCAATATTAAAACTGTGTAAATTTCTTCCATATTCTAAATTAATAGTTTTTGAAGTAGCTGGTTTTCCAAAAAATGTTTCTTCTCCATTATAATAAAACCACTCTCCTTTTTTCTTAGCCATTCTACATAAAAACCCAAAATCACTTTCACCATATTGAACCGTATATGACAATATACTATCATTTTTTAAAGTAACCTTTGGTTGTACTTCTTTTTGACTATATTTTGAAGCTATTTTATTAATTATTGTTGAAAATGTTTGTTTACTAAATGACACTATATTAGGAACAGTTTCCATTACAATTGAAGGACTGTATCCATTTATAATTATTCCACCAGCTGCACCTGAGGTTCTAACCAATTGAGATTCAGTAACAACTCCATAAAAAATCATAGGAGCATCAGCTCGTAAATTATTTGATTCAATTTCAATCTTTATAGGTTGTCCCATATAGCTTTGAGCCTTCTCAAGAGATTGTTCTACAAACTCTTTTGGAATGGGTTGCAATAGAGAGAATTTATGATGTGTATGTACCTTTTGATGGATTACAAGTTTAGAAAAACGAGTTAATTTTTCACCTGCAATTTGTATGCTTATTGAAGTACTTATTGCCATAATCTTTCTTTTTATTTGTTACATGTTTGTTTTTATTTTAACTATATCCAGAAATAAATCTATAAATTCGAATTTAATCGATCACTTGCCAATTTATAATCTGGTTGTATTTCTAACGCATTTTTATAATCTAATATTGCCTGATTTTTATTATTTAACTTACTGTTTAAATCTCCTTTATTTGTATAAATCAAAGCGCTTTTAGGTTCACACTTTACTGCTTTTTTATAAATTACAAGTGCTTCTTCATCTCTATTCAAACTTTGCAAAATTCCACCTTTAAGGTTGTAACCAATACTCCAATTAGGAAATAAAGTAATTAAATTATTTATAGCATTTAATGCTTTATCAAATTCATTATTTTCAAATAAAAGACCTACATAATTTATATGAAACCACTTATTATTAGGATTTAATTTTATGGCTTCTTCAAATGAAAACAAGGCATTTGAATTATCTTTTAAAATAATAAATAATTTACCTTTAAAATTTTTAACATCGGGATTATTTGGAACTACACTGTCAAGTTGATTAGCATATTTCATAGCTTCATAATAATCTTTTTTACGAATAGATTGAGCTATTAAAAAATTAATATTGATTGCTTCCTTTGGCAATAAACTAATTCTTTGTTTTAATTCATTATTTTCTTGAGAAACTTCCTGTGAGTATGCATAATCTAATTGGCTATTGTTTTGAGATACAATTGCATGTGAAAAAAATAAAAATAATGATATTATATATAATTTTTTCATTTTATATACATAAAGTTAACGCTGAATAATTTTTAAAAAATGGTATGTAAAAATAAATTTATAACTAAATTAGTTTTACCAATTAGGTTTTAAAATTGACTCAGCAATTTTAGAAGGCATGAAAGAATAAGAACCTTTATAGTTATCTTGAAAATATTCATCTTTAAAACTTCCGCTACCTTTAATGGTATTATTCACAATACTAAATTTATTTTCTTCAATAAATCCATATAAATAACTAAACTTTCTTGTAACAGAATTCACTTGTTGAATAATTATTTTATTATCTTGTATTTTATAATATCCTTGAAAAAGTGTATATTCATTCTTACCTTTTCCATATTCATCTATTTGACTTTTCATAAGAGCTACATACTCTTCATCTGTTTTTAAAGAATCTAATAAGATAAAATTAACTTGACCATTTTTATAGAATTTATAAACCTCATATTGAGTTGGCTTTACTAATTTATCATTTCTTTTATACCATTTACTTTCTAAAACATAAAATCCATCTGTTCTTAGAAAAGCATTTTCGTTCAAATGAAAATTACTGTCATAAAATGAATAATCATTTTATAATAAAACTTTGGCCCACAAGAAATAATAAAACAAAACATAATTAGATACGAAATGCGTCTCTTTAACATTAAAACTGTTTTTGATACGAATTCTCATATTGAAATTCCCAATAATTTGGTCTTTGGGAAGGGATTAAATGAAAATTTATTAATCTATGAATAACATCTTGACTATACATATTGCTTCTACCAATACTATTTATGCCAAAATTCCCATTTGGTGTTTTTAGCTTAAAAGAAGTTCTCCCTTGATTTAAGTCAAATGAATGAGCTTCATTAGTCCATTGGGTTCCATTCCTACTAACATCTAAGAAATTTTGATCTACTTCTGAAGCAGTTGCTGGAGTATATTGTGAAACTCTTTTCTTGAAGGTATCAAAACCTCCTTTAGGATTATTATTTTCAAAGTGATTCAAACTGTTTTGAGCAGTGATTCTATCGGCAACATTTTCGCTATCAGTATCTGCAGTAAAAACATCACTTGCAATTACAAATTGATAATCACTATTTTTAGCCCCAAAAGTTAAATTTCCACCACCAGTCCACCAACGGTCATAACCATCACTTATACCTATTTTTTTAAAACCACCAAAATCATTATAGGTTTGAAAACTAAAATCATTTACTCTTAGTTGAACAAAACCAACATGCTGATTTCTATTATTATTATTAAAAATAAAATTTGTACCAATAGTCGCAGAATACTTATATTTATCTTCTATACCTGAACCACTGTTAAGGTGTAAAGGATAAATATTCATAGGGTTTCCATTTCCATTTCCTGCAGTTAGCTTTGCCGTTAAGACAGTATCAATATTAAATTTTGAACTATTAGAAAGTGACCCTAAACCACCATTATAAAAGTTAACAGCTAGGTTTGTACCAGGTGTAAAATGGTCAAATCTTTTACTTAATCCAAGACCCGCTGTTCCGCTCATATAACTTTTTGAACCACCAAAATGAAGACTTAATCCGGCAAAAAAGTTTACTTCAAGTTCATCCATTATTTAAAATTTTAAAGGCCAGTTACGTGTAAATTTAGAACCATTCATAATAAT
>JAAURU010000137.1 GCA_012032075.1 Flavobacterium sp. | reverse complement strand
GGTTCGACAGCAAATAAAATATTGGAAGGATAGAAGAAATGATTGTGCACATTTTAAACAAAATGAAATTAATATTTCTCATGTGGAAATATTTTGGAGTTTTCTAAAATCGAATTTATCAAAAATCACTATCGAAGGCGGTAAATTGAATTTACTTAAAAAATTTCTAAATCATTTTGATGAAACTAAAACACCACCTGATTCTGATTATACTCATTTGATTAAAGAAATCGAACATGCAATTGAAATAAACGAAAGCGAATCTTTTTTCATTGAACTTGATAATTTAATTGGAACTTCTTATTGGTTTTAAATAAGAAAGTAAGTGAAATTTACTATAATTTAATAATTCATATTGATAATGAACAGATTAAAAAAAGTTTGGTTAAATTTATCAAATCTAAAAAATAATTTTGATTTTGAACTAATCAAAGATAACTCGCAATTAATTTTTGAATTTAACTATTCAAATCAAGAAATAAGAAACATATGGAAATCTAAATTGTTTTCAACTTCGGGTAGACTAAAATATTACATTTATGCTATTCTACTGCGAAATAACTTGATTCCAAAATCAGAACTAATTGAAGCAATGGAACATTTCTACTCAAACTTTAATCAGGATGGATTTGCGAACATTCCAGAAGACGACGAAATTAAAAGAAATTTAGCTAATAAAGAATTATTAGATAGTGTATATACTCAACTTTTTTCAAATTCTGCTTTAAGTAAATCTAAGTTTGGTTTACTGAATTCTAAAGCAGATTTAATCACACTTTTATTAGAATTTAAGAAATTAGATTTAACTATTGTTGGAGAGATTTGTAAAATGTATGAAAATGGAATAAATCCTTGGTGGTTGACAAACGGCATAAATTATTTATTCGAAAATAATACTATACTTAAAAATGAGTTTAACGAAATTTGCACAACCAATAATTTAACGTATCCAAATCTACTAACATAACCTGCCACCAACAGTGGTAGCTGTTGCACAACTATCTTTTTTAAATTATTTTTCAAAAAAACATAAAAATAAACCTATTTTTAAAGCGATTTAAAGGAGGTTCTTTTTTTAGTTAAAGTTCAAAATATTGAAATTTGAATAGCTTACAATCGAGTTTTTGAAGTCTATATAAGCTGTTTTAGGACAAGACATAGTCTAAAAAGTAAAAATCCATTCAATTTTTTTGAATGGATTTTTTATTTCTCATATGTCTTTAGCCTAACTATTATAGGTAATAAGTGCTTCTTTAAGAATTTGTACTGAGCGAACTAAATCTTCTTTTTTCAAAACATAAGCAATTCGTACTTCGTCTAAACCTACATTTGGAGAGGAATAAAAACCAGATGCTGGAGCAACCATTACGGTTTCTCCATCTAAATCATAAGTTTCTAAAAGCCATTGTGCAAAATTATTAGCATCTTTTACTGGAAGTTTTGCTATACAATAAAAAGCTCCTTTTGGAGTAGCAACTTGAACACCTTCAATTTTTTCTAATTCTTCAACTAGAATATCTCTACGTTCTTTATATTCAGTAATCACTTCATCAAAATAACTTTGAGGAGTATCTAAAGCAGCTTCACTTGCAATTTGCGCAAAAGTAGGAGGGCTTAAACGAGCTTGTGCAAATTTCATTGCAGCACTCATAACTTCTTTGTTTTTAGAAACAATACACCCTATTCTTGCTCCACACATACTAAAACGTTTTGAAACAGAATCAATCATTATGGCATTATTTTCTATTCCTTGTACATTCATAATAGAATGATGAGAAAATCCATCATAAGTAAATTCTCTATATACTTCATCAGCAATTAAAAATAAGTCATGTTTTTTTACAATTTCAGCTAATTGATTTATTTCTTCTTTAGAATACAAATAACCAGTTGGATTTCCAGGATTACAAATTAAAATTGCTTTAGTGTTTGGAGTAATTAATTTTTCAAAATCTTCAATAGGAGGTAAAGCAAAACCAGTTTCAATAGTAGAAATAACAGGAACTACTTTTACTCCAGATGCTACTGCAAAACCATTATAATTAGCATAGAATGGTTCTGGAATTATAACTTCATCATTTACATCCATAGTACTTCCAAGAGCAAATAATAATGCTTCAGAACCACCAGTTGTTATTATGATTTCTTGAGTATCAATAGGTAAATTTTGTTTTTTGTAATATAGCGAAAGTTTTTCTCTATAGCTCTCAAAACCAGCAGAATGACTGTATTCTAATACTTCTAAATTTGAATTCCTAACAGCATCAAGTGCTACTTTTGGAGTTTTAATGTCTGGCTGACCTATATTTAAATGATATACTTTATGTCCTTTTTTCTTAGCAATTTCAGCGTAAGGAACTAATTTCCTGATAGGAGATTCAGGCATTTGAAAGCCTTTTTTAGAAATCTTTGGCATAATAATTTATTTTGAATTGCAAAATTGCATTTTTTTTATTGAATTAACACATTATAATTGTCATAAAAAGTGTTAAAGATTAGTTGCACATTTTAATTATTTTCTTACTTTTATTAACAATCCAATCTTTATGTACAAAAAATTACTTAACCTAACCTTATTAATTATTTGTTCATCTATTTTTTCTCAATCAAAATGGTTGGCTAAAAAAGATAAAATTATAATACCATTTGAATTAACTCATAATTTAATTATTATGGAAGTTACTATTAATGATGTTAAATTAAATATGCTGTTAGATACTGGATCAGATAAAAGTTTATTGTTTAGTTTTCCAGAAAATGATAGTATAAGACTTTATGATTCAAGGAAAATTAAAATCAATGGTTTAGGAAATGGAGAAAACATTGAGGCTATTTATCTAGTAACAATAAATTTAAAGTAAAAGAATATAAGGATGATAATTTTGAGATTTTAATAATTACTGATCAAAATATAAGTTTAGTAAATAAATTAGGTATTCCAATTAATGGAATTATTGGTTCAAGTTTTTTTGAAGATTTTATAATTGAAATCAACTATTCAAGAAAAAGAATTATAATTCATAAAGATTTAGAAAAAGTTACTCATAAAAAAACTAAAAGGTACATTCGAAAAGATATTAATATAAGAGGTAGTAAACCTTATATTGATCTACAATTAAATAAGGATGATACTAAAACCAATGAGGTGAAATTATTATTTGATACAGGTTTAGGAGATGGTTTATGGCTTTTTGAAAATGACTCAATAAAATGTGAGCAAAAGTTTATTACAGATGTTTTGGGTAGAGGTCTAGGAGGTGATATTAATGGTAAAAAATCCAGAGTTGAAAATTTAATTTTGAATAATTTTGAATTAAAGAAAGCATTAGTGTCTTATCCAGATAGTCTATCATTTAGTCAATTAGATATAATAAAAGATAGAAATGGATCATTAGGAGGTGAAATTTTAAAGCGTTTTAATTGGTTTTTAGATTATAAAAATAAAGTATTCTACTTTAAGAAAAATAGATACTTTAAAGAACCTTTTAATTATAACATGTCGGGTATTGAAGTGCAGCATTCAGGATTAACTTGGGTTTCCGAAAAAATAGGTTATTCAGGAGTAAATACAGGCTATTCATCAGATTTAAATAATAAACAAGTAGTAATAATAGTTTTGTATTTGATAATTCGGTTGAAATAAA
Organism: Flavobacterium sp.; assembly: GCA_012032075.1. Classification (GTDB taxonomy): domain Bacteria; phylum Bacteroidota; class Bacteroidia; order Flavobacteriales; family Flavobacteriaceae; genus Flavobacterium. The sequence continues at coordinate 4,886 of JAAURU010000137.1, read as the reverse complement.
ATATAAATACGAATTGAAACCAGTTTTTGAAATATATTCAATAAGAAATAATTCCCCTGCATCAATAGCTGGATTAAAAAAAGGAGATGTTATTGAGAAAATAAATGGAAAAAAGGGTACGATTTAAGCATTCAAAAAATAACCGATTTATTTCAATCTGAAGATGGAAAGCTTATTAAGATTGAAGTTGACAGAAATGGTAAAAGATGGAATTCAAATTTAAGCTTCAAAAAATTTTATAAAAAAACTCCTTCAAAACAATATCTTTTTAAAGGAGTTTTTTATAATATCATGAGACATTTAATCTAAAAAATCATCATTTTTAAATTTTCATCTACAATGGTGCTATTTTTCAATTGAACTGGTTTTCTGTTTTTCTTCATCTTTAAATTTAAGAATTCTACAAATAAAGAAAAGAAAATTGCAAAATACAAATAGCCTTTTGGAATACTGTGTACTTCAATATCGTTTCCAAATCTAAAGTTAGCTAAATGTGACCCTTCTGCTAAAAGCATTACACCAATTAATATTAAGAATGATAATCCCAAAATTTGAATCGTCGGATGCTCGTTTACAAACTTACTAACTGGACCAGCAAATGCTAACATAACAATAATAGAAATAATAATTGCCATAATCATAATTTCGATAGCTCCAGCAGGACCAAAGCCAACAGGAGGTTCAGCAGCACTTACTAGTCCAATTGCAGTTAATATACTATCAAACGAGAACACAATATTTAATAAAGCAATTTGAATAATGGCTGATGATAAACCATTACTAGCTTTTCCAGAGGTACTCTCTTCTTCTCCTTCTAATTTATGATGTATTTCTGAAACAGATTTGTATAATAAGAATAATCCTCCTCCAAAAATAATCAAACTTTGTCCAGAAAGTCCTCCAGAGAAAAAGCCTAAATCAAAATCAAAAAATGATTCTTTTAAACTCATCACCCATGTAATCCCAAAAAGTAAAATAATACGAAAAACCATAGCTAATAATAAACCTATTCTTCTTGCTTTTGGTTGGTCTTCGGCTTTTAATTTGCCTGAAACAATAGACAGAAAAACAATATTGTCTATTCCTAATATTATCTCCAAAAAAGTAAGGGTTAAAAGTGCTATCCAAGCATCAGGATTGGTTAAAATTTCCATAGGTTTTAAATGTTAATTGGTTTACTAGTTCTAAAATAAAGTTGTTAAACGTAATTTATTGTGTTTTTGTTACAGTTCCTCGGTGTTTTTTTGCTTCTCCTACAAAAGAATATTCAAATGTATAACCATTTGCATTGGTAGTCAGTATTTTAAATTGAACCGCTTTTTTTTCAGCTCTGTTTTTCGGATGTATATTTTTTACTACATATTCACAATCATTCGTCCAGCGAATGGAATACATATCAATACTATTGTTGTAGCTTTCAGTTTGAATAGAATCGTTACGTTCAAAAGTTGTGGTTAATTTTTTTCCATCAATTTCAATTTCCGATTCAAATTTGCCAGTTTTAAAATCGGCACAATTCCGTTCTTGTTCGTAACAAGAAACTAAAAACAAAAGGGATAAAAGGAATACGGATTTATATTTTTTGGTAAACATTCGATATTATTTTTTGAAATAGTACTTCGACATCCCGATAGCTATCGGAACAGTGTGACAGGGTTATTGATATTGATTTTTACTTGTTGATTCAACTAGACATTGAAATTGATTTTAAAATTGTTATTGAAGTTTCTTAAGTTCATCATCTGTAAAGTGTTTCAAACTTTTATCTTTGGAAAACTTTTCGGCATTATAACTAGTTGATTTATTTTTTGGTATCGATAAGCTATTCCATTCGCTTTGCTTTAGCATTTTAGCATAAAACACAATTTGCCCCACATGATATGGATAGTGAGCTAATTGTCGATTAATAGCATCTAAAGCGGTTTGTCCTTCGTTGCGAATGTAAATTATTTTGGATAAATCTTCTGGTTGTAATGCATTTATTGTAGTAAAAAAGCAATCCCAACCTTCATTCCATAATTGCATTAAACTTTCTTTGTTCTTTTCAGTAAAAATGGAATCAAATTCACCATCTCTCATTCTCCATTCTTTTTCTCCATCAGTTGTTAAAAAATTTGTCCAACGAGAAAGCATGTTTCCATGAAGATGTTTTATTATAGTCGCAATAGAATTAGTATCTTCATTCGCAACAATAAATAGTTGATCAACTTCTAATTGTTCAATTGCTTTTTCTGCAATTGTCTTATAATAAAGCATTTGCTTTTTTATACTTTCTAGATAAATATTACTTGTTTCCATCAAACAAACTTTTCATAATTATATTAATTCCTCTAAAACCTAGATAAATAGCAATTCCGCAAAGTAGTATTCCAATAGTTAATACATAAGGATATAAAGGGCTTTCTTGATTTTTAAAAGAACTATTAATCACTATAGGACCTATAGCCATTAAAGGTAAACAACCCGATAAATATTTAATGCCTTTAGTAAGTAATTTTCTATTTGTTGCCATTTCTTAGTTGTTCTTTGGAGGTTGTGGAGGAGGAATAGTTATTCGATTTCCAACACCAAGATAAATACTGATTTCCTCTCTCTTAATTTCTTCTATTTCTTTTTGGGTTAGTTTGCAGATTTGTTTCCCAAATTGTTGCAAAGCTATTTCTTCATAATATAACTGATAACCTTTTTTGATATCAATAAGAGTTTTTTCAATATACTCTTTGTTTGTCGTTAAGTCCCAATATAGCATACAATTTTTAACATATTCATAATCCGTATTTGGCTTTTTTAGTAAATTAAATACATATTTAGTAAGAGAATCATTTTCTACAGGTATTTCATTGACTAATAATTGGTAATCTCTATTAATTAAAACTCTAGTATGTGTTCTGCCTCCACATATTATAGGACAGCTCCTGCAATAATTAAAAAGTGTTGTATTCACTTTTTCATTGTTACTCAACTTCAAAAGAAACTCATTTGTTTTACAACAAGTTTCTTTATTTAATTTTAGAGCAATTTCTTTTAAAATGTCTTCTCTATAATTATTATAGTTAATTTCAATTACCGGTAGTGAATCATGAATGCCTAATAAATAATTTTCATTGGAACAATATTTAAAATTTTTATTGGAAAACAAAAAATAACAACTCACTAGAAATATAGTAATAATAACTACAATGTAGATAGGTATTGTGTTAGTGTATTTTTTTCTTTTTCGCAATGTTTAGAAAGTTACATTTAAACCTATTCCGTTAGTATTGGTAATTATTTTCATGTCAAAATTGTAACCTAATTTTGAGCTATTTCCTTTTATACTTTCATTATATAATTCAATACTTTTATCTCTCATTCTTGTTCTTCCTACTAGTACAGGAATGGAAATTCCCATTAAACCAGCTCCTACATAAGTAAAGCCAGAAGGATATTCTGTATCAGAAACTAATCCTTTTATAACGTCTCCTACAACTAAACCAATTCCAGCACCAAGTAAAAAACCACCAACCGATTCTTTTGTTCGAGATTTTTTATACAAGTTTAATGCTTCTATGTTAGTTGCTAAAGTTTTTGTGATTTCATGCTTATAAACATGAACACCATCAACATAAAATTTCTTTTCTTTGTATTCTATTTGTTGGGAAAAAATAAAACTAGAAATAAATAGGCTAAAAAATAGGGTTAGGTTTTTCATTGTATTGTTTTTTTATTGTTTGTAATTAGTAACTGCGTTTCGCACACTGCCATATTGAAGTAATAATTTTTTGGCTAATTCATAGTCAACTGCAATTTCTTCCATAATCATTTTTGTACCTCTATCGACTAATTTATCATTACTCAATTGCATATCGACCATTTTATTTCCTTTTACTTTGCCTAATTGTATCATAGTTGCAGTCGAAATCATATTTAAACTAGTTTTGAGCCGTTCCAGCTTTCATACGGCTACTTCCTGTTACAAATTCGGGACCCACCACTACTTCAATAGGGAATTTTGCGGTTAATGCTAACGGACTTCCAGCATTACAAGTAATACAACCAGTACTTATTCCGTTTTCGTTGCATTTTTCCAAACCTTTTATTACATAAGGAGTGGTTCCAGAAGCTGCAATGCCTACCACAACATCATTAGTAGTAATGTTCCATTCTTGTAAATCTAGCCAAGCTTGAGTAGTACTATCTTCTGCATTTTCAACAGCTTTCTCGATCGCTTTATCAATTTTTTAGATCGGCTTCCTGTTTATTCTTTTGGTTTTCGCTATTCATATTTAGATTCCCTTAAGTTAGTAAGCTGGGTTAAATTGCTGCCGCTAGTTAGATAATATCTCATTTATTTTGAGATTCTATATCTTTTGTTTAGATCTAAGCTCTCCTTTTGTTAGGCTAATTAGTTCTTGTAGATAAGTATTTAATCCGATCGAATAACTAATCGCATCAGTATGAAATCAAGCCCTGATTCTCAATTTATCCAACATCAACTCAAACCGTCGTCCTGCCAATCCCATCCGATCGATCGCCCCCAGATCCAACTCGTCCTCTTCGCCGCCAGCATATACTCGTCGCCCATAACCCAAGCGTCCGCACACGCCCTGTAACCGATAACCCATTACGATGCCGATCGCTCGATAAAACCGCGCTGCAAAACCTAAATCCTGTTGTAACTTCGCCACTACCAAGCGTTGCGGTATTGCTAGCACCACCGCCCCTTGAGAGCGCATCGAAACTCGCCCCAGCCGACTATCTACAAATGGTGCTAAACCCAGCAAGGCTCCCTGTCCTAACTCAGCAACCTCTTTACCGATCGCCTCTTGCCCCTCCAATACCGCAAACGCCTGTAATAACGGATTTTTCGCGGCATCTTCCCAGAGCATGACTAGACTGCCATCTAG
>JAAURU010000136.1 GCA_012032075.1 Flavobacterium sp. | reverse complement strand
GAATTCTCTATATTTTTCCAGTAGACGAGTTCTCGATACAACTTTTATGAAATTGCTATTCGCATTTCCTAAAAGCCACTCGAACTAACGGTTATAATGACATTTGGTTTTTCTATACACTAGCTACATCACTTCGAGTTTTTAAAATGGAATAACGTAGAGTTGAAAAAGCTTGTCTGAATATGGAGGATATCGAGAAGGTTTTGTTTTTAGTACAATTATTCAACACAATCCACGTCACTTCAAGTGCGAAGCGTATCGAGAAGCTTTTTTTCAGTTGAAGAGTCCTCGATACTTTTTTATAAAATTGCTAGTCGCATTTTATAAAAAACTCGAACTGCGGGATGCTAAATATGAGTTTTTGTGGTGCTGTTTGAAAAATAAATAATATCTATACTTATATATATATTGTGTTTGTTTTTGTATTGTATTATATTTGCACCTCATTAAATTTTAACAAATGATAAAGATTACTTTACCGGATGGTTCGGTTAAGGAGTTTGTGAAAGATACAACTCCTATGGATGTTGCTTTGAGTATAAGCGAAGGTTTGGCTAGAAATGTGATTTCAGCTTCTTTCAATGGTACTACTGTTGAAACCACTACTCCACTTACCACCGATGGTTTTCTTATTTTATATACTTGGAATAATGATGAAGGCAAGAAAGCTTTTTGGCATTCTACTTCTCACGTTATGGCACAAGCTTTAGAGGAAATGTATCCTAATATTAAGTTAACGATAGGCCCTGCAATTGACAATGGTTTCTACTATGATGTTGATTTTGGTGATAAAAAAATATCTGAAGCTGATTTTAAGAAAATTGAAGATCGTGTTTTAGAAATTTCTAGAGAGAAACATGAATTTAAATTACGTTCGGTTTCAAAAGCGGAAGCGTTATCCATATATAAAGACAATGAGTATAAAACTGAATTGATTGAAAATTTAGAAGATGGTACTATTACTTTTTGTGATCATTCTACATTTACTGATTTATGCCGTGGTGGTCATATTCCAAATACTGGAATAATAAAAGCGATGAAAATTTTATCTGTTGCTGGTGCTTACTGGAGAGGAAATGAAAAAAACAAGCAGTTGACTCGTGTTTATGGAATTTCTTTTCCTAAGCAAAAAGATTTGACAGATTACCTACAACTATTAGAAGAAGCAAAAAAACGTGACCATAGAAAATTAGGAAAAGAATTAGAATTATTTCATTTTTCTCAACGAGTAGGTCAGGGTTTACCTTTATGGTTGCCAAAAGGAGCTGCTTTACGTGATAGATTGGAACAATTTTTAAAGAAAGCACAAAAGAAAGCTGGTTATGAACAAGTAGTTACCCCACATATTGGTCAGAAAGAACTTTATGTTACTTCTGGTCATTATGCAAAATATGGTGCCGATAGTTTTCAGCCAATACACACACCTGCTGAAGGAGAAGAGTTTTTATTAAAACCAATGAATTGTCCGCATCACTGTGAAATATATAATGCGAGACCATGGTCTTATAAAGACTTACCAAAGCGTTATGCTGAATTTGGTACTGTATATAGATATGAACAAAGTGGAGAATTACATGGTTTGACTCGTGTAAGAGGATTTACTCAAGATGATGCTCATATATTTTGTACTCCTGATCAATTAGATGCTGAGTTTAAAAATGTAATTGATCTAGTATTATATGTATTTGGTTCTTTAGGTTTTGAAAACTTTACTGCTCAGGTTTCTTTACGTGATAAAGAAAATAGAGATAAATACATAGGCAGTGATGAAAACTGGGAAAAAGCAGAACAAGCTATCATTAATGCAGCTAAAGATAAAGCATTGAATTATGTGATTGAGTATGGTGAAGCTGCCTTTTACGGTCCTAAATTAGACTTTATGGTTAAGGATGCTTTGGGTAGAAGTTGGCAACTAGGAACCATTCAAGTGGATTACAATTTACCAGAACGTTTTGAGTTAACCTATAAAGGTAGCGATAATGAATTACACCGACCAGTAATGATTCATAGAGCTCCTTTTGGAAGTATGGAAGATTTATTGCAATTTTACTAGAGCATACAGGTGGCAATTTCCCTATTTGGCTGATGCCAGAGCAAGCTATAATCTTGTCTTTGAGTGAGAAATATGAAAAATATGCCCAAAAAGTTTTTAATTTGCTAGAAAATCACGAAATTCGCGCCCAAATAGATAATAGAAACGAAACTATTGGTAAAAAAATTCGTGAAGCTGAAACTCAGAAATATCCATTCATGTTAATCGTAGGTGAGGATGAGGAGAAAAACGGAACGATTTCTGTAAGATGTCATGGTAATGACGGAAAAACAAATGAAACTATGACTATTGAAGCTTTTGCTAAGATAGTTGAAGATGAAATAAATAATACATTAAAACAATTCTAAGTTTAACTTAAATTTTTAAAGCCATAGCAATTAGAAACAACAGAGGTTACAAGCCTCGCGAAGAAAAAAAAGCAGCACACCGAATTAACAATTTAATTCGTGTTCCTGAAGTACGTTTAGTAGGTGAAAATATCGAACCTGGTATTTACAAAATTGGAGAGGCATTACGACTTGCAGAAGAGCAAGAAGTAGATTTAGTTGAAATATCACCTAATGCAGAACCACCTGTATGTAAATTAATGGATTATGGAAAGTTTCTTTACCAGCAGAAGAAGCGCGAAAAAGAACTTAAAGCAAAATCTTCTCAGGTAGTTATCAAAGAGATTCGTTTTGGTCCTCAAACTGATGAGCATGATTATGAATTTAAAAAGAAGAATGCGATTAAGTTTTTACAAGATGGAGCCAAATTGAAAGCTTTTGTATTCTTTAAAGGTCGTTCTATTATTTATAAAGAACAGGGTCAAATTCTTTTGTTACGCTTAGCTCAAGAACTTGATGATTATGGTAAAGTTGAACAATTACCCGTTTTAGAAGGTAAAAGAATGATTATGTATATTGCTTCAAAAAGAAGGCAAAGTAATTTTTAGTAATTAGTTAAAAGTAATTAGTGACTAGTTAAGAAATATAAGATGCTGAAACAATCTCAGTATGAAACCGTAAAAATTTACTAAAACATCTCGTTTTGGTTAAATCAATACAGATGCTGAAACAAGTTCAGCATGACAAAAATAGTATAAGTAAGATAAATTAAATACAGGAAGAAAATGCCTAAAATGAAAACAAAATCTAGTGCTAAGAAACGATTTAAAGTTACTGGTTCTGGAAAAATTAAAAGAAAGCATGCTTTTAAGAGTCATATTTTGACTAAAAAATCTAAAAAGCGTAAATTAGCTTTAACTCATTCGACTTTGGTACACAAGACAGATGAGAGAAGTATCAAACAACAATTAAATATTATTTAGCCCCACCCCATCCCTCCCCAAAGGAGAGGGTAAAAAAAGGAAAATACTATTTTATTAGGTTACAAATTAATTAATAACCCTGGAGTGGGCAACTGAAGTACGACGTTAGAAGTACGAAGTTAGAAGTATTAAAAATCGCCTTACTACAAAAAACATTTAAAATTATGCCAAGAGCAAAAAACAGAGTAGCTAGTAGAGCTAGAAGAAAAAGAATATTAAAACAAGCCAAAGGTTTCTTTGGTAGACGTAAAAACGTTTGGACAGTAGCTAAAAACGCGGTAGAAAAAGCAATGGTTTATGCATACCGTGATAGAAAACAAAAGAAAAGAAATTTCCGTGCTTTATGGATTATGCGTATTAACGCTGGTGCAAGATTACATGGAATGAGCTATTCTCAGTTTATGGGTAAAATTAAAGCAAACAATATCGAATTGAACCGTAAAGTTCTTGCCGATTTAGCAATGAATCACTCAGAAGCTTTTTCAGCTATCGTTAAGAAAATTAAATAATACGTCAAACCAGTTTATCTTACTTATATAGTAATTCCCAATCGAAAGGTTGGGAATTTTTATTTATAACAATCAATTATAAAAGCGTATTTTTGTATTCTTAAAATATCATTTTGAAAAAAGAAACCACTACTTCTATTAAAAAAAATCTTCACCCAAGAAATAAGCATATTAATGGTTATGATTTTACTTCATTAGTTGAAATTAATCCAAAATTGAAAGATTTTGTATTTACTAATGCTTATGGAAATGAAACTATTGATTTTGCTATTCCAGCAGCTGTAAAAGCTTTAAACAAAAGTTTATTATTAGCGTATTATAACATTACATTTTGGGATATCCCAAAAACAAATTTATGTCCACCCATTCCAGGAAGAGCAGATTATGTTCACTATATTGCTGATTTATTAGCTTTGGAAAACAAAAATAAGATACCAACCGGAAGAAATATAAAAGGGCTAGACATTGGTGTTGGTGCTAATTGTATTTATCCAATAATAGGTAATAGCGAGTATGGTTGGCAATTTGTGGGCACAGAAACTGATATTCCTTCTTTAAAAGCTTGTGCCAAAATAGTGGAAAACAATGAAAAACTGCAAAAAGATGTTGTTTTACGAATTCAACAAAGCAAAAGAAATATTTTCAAGAATTGTATTTTAGAAAATGATCGATTTGATTTTGTGATTTGCAATCCTCCTTTCCATGCCTCAAGAGAAGAAGCTACAAAAGGTTCACAAAGAAAATTAAGAAATCTTGGCAAAGCCAAAGATGGAAAACCTGTATTAAACTTTAGCGGTCAAAATAATGAGTTATGGACAGAAGGTGGCGAACTAGCCTTTATCACTAATATGATTTATGAAAGTGCTCATTTTAATAAACAATGCTTATGGTTTACCTCTTTGGTTTCTAAAAAAGAAAACCTCAAACCCTTTTATAATCATTTGAAAAAGCAGGTGCAGTTGATGTCAAAACAATTGATATAGGAACAAGGCAATTAAAATAAGTCGATTTATAGTACATGGACTTTTTTAAATGAACAACAAAGAGAAAATTGGGCCATTATAAATTGGGAATAAAAAAAGGCTTCGAAATTTCGAAGCCTTTATATTTTAATTCTTAATCACTCTACTTATGGCCAAACCTTCTTTAGAATTAATTTTAAATAAATAAATTCCAGAGGGTAGTGAAGCTATATTTAATGTATTATTAGTATTATTTAAAGTTTGTTTTAGCAAAACTCTTCCATTCAAATCTATAACTTCTAATTGAGGATTTGTTAAGGCATTATACTGAATAGTTACCTCATTTTTGGTTGGATTAGGATATATTTTTAATTGATTGACAGAAAAAAAAACTAGTTGTACTTAAAAAAAGGCGAACAGTTGTTGCCTGTAACAATGGGCGAACCAGCAATCCAATTAGATGTAGCACCATTTAATGAAAAATCGGTTAAAGTCCCATTATAACCATTACCTGATGCGTCTGTTAAAACGGTTAAACTCATATTGTTTTCGCTATCCACACCTTGATTGAATTGATAATAAGCAACTAAACCTGTTTGAGAAGTAGGATTTGCTAATTCACAATTTTGATTGTTTTGCAGTTCTGCAAGAGACAAAGCTCTATTCCACACACGCACTTCATCTAAATTACCTTGATAAAAATCAATAGGATATGGTAAATCATTAATTTCTCTAGCTACTGATTTAATATTATTTTTAAAATTGAATTTGATTGCTACAGGTGGCTCAAAAAATCTATACCCATTCGCTCCAAGAAAAAGACTTTGAGAATCAGTAATAAAATCATTAGTTCCTACAACATCAAGCACACCATCCACATATAAGAAAAGATTATTCGTTGCATCCGTTGTTTTTACAATCGTTATATGATGCCAAAGATTGTCGTTTATGGTTATATTACCTGTAATAATATCATTTAAAGAATATGCTATATCTGTATAAGCAGTAAATGATAATTTTCCATGTCTGATAAGAATTTTTGTTCTATTAAATTCATAATTTGTACCCCCATGATCAGAATCCATCCATGAAAAACAAAACAAGCTTCAGCACTAGTCGTATTGGTTTTTAATCATTGCTTCAAAAGTATATGCAGTAGGTTTTTTGAAAAATGATTTTAAAAACAATATAATCCTTAATACCATCAAAATTTAAATGAGAAGCGGCAGTAATAAAAGATTTAAACCATAAATCATACTCTATATAAGGTTGACTATTATTAATATATAGAATTCCATTTGAATATGTACCCGCTCCATTACTACTCGAGCCAAAAAACAAACCACTACCTGTAATACCATCTAATCGTATAGTGTATGTCGAATTGGCTAAAATAGCAATGTTAGAGGTAATAGGTATTACATATTCCCCATCAGCTGGTGAAGTGTTCAAAGCAAAATTTTCAGTTCCCAAAATAGTTCCATTATAACCTTCTCCTTCATAAATGGTTAATTGAAAATCTCCAGCAACATAATAATCTACATCATAATTGTAAAATACATTTATTTGAGCTAATGTACCCGTTAATCCAGCGATAAAAGATTGCCCCACGTTTTGTGTAGGTGATACCAAAAAACCTCCTCCACTAGCATTTACAGGAGAATTTGACTGGTCTAAAATTTGTCCAAATGAAAGTAAATGGCAAATGACAAAAAGAAATAAAAAGTAAAGTTTTAATTTCATAATAGTAGTGTTAATTAATTAAAATACAGTTAAAAAATTCAATTGAATTAGTTATAAATATAAATGTGTAAGTGTAAAAAAAGATTACAAAATTGTACACTTTTTTATAGTAGAAAAAAATCTTATTTTTTTACCACTTTTTGAACGGTTGATCCTTCTTGAGAAGCTATTGAAAAAACATATATACCCGTTTGAAAATTGGAAGTGTCTACTGTATTTGTAATTTCAGATAATTTATGGTTCATTATTTCTCTACCATTCATATCATAAACTTTTAAAGAAACATTCGTAAGATTCTTCGTTACAATAGTGATGTTGTTAGACGTAGGATTTGGATATACCTTAATATTTTCTGAAATAGTAAAAGAACTAGAACCTAATGTTCCATTTATTGTTCCAAAATTTTGCCAAACACTTGCTGATGCATAAGCTGTATTTGTTCCTACTGGTACATTCAAAGTACATGCAGAAAGCACTATATCTCCAAAAACATTTGCATTAATAGTTAAAGGTGTAGACACATAACAATTTACAGTAGTTAAATTTGTACAGGAATAAAATGCGAAATAACCAATTGACGTTACTGTACTAGGAATAGTTACAGATGATAAACTACTACAACTTTCAAAAGCAGATGTTCCAATGGAAGAAACCGATTCTGGTAACACTACAATTGTTAACCCAGAACATAACATAAATGTATTATTACCAATACTAGTAACAGAACTTGGCACAGAAAGAGCCGTTAAACTCGTGCAGCTATAAAAAGCTGAGTTCCCAATTGATTCTACTGTATTTGGAATAGTTATAGAAGCCAAATTACTACAATTATAGAATGTATTGTTAGGAATGGCTGTAATAGCATTTGGCAAAGTTACAGAAGTTAAACCACTACATCCATAAAAAACACCATTACTCATAGATGTAACTGAATCTGGAAGAACTACTGTAGTAAGTAACGTACATGAATTAAAAACATAGGCTCCCAATGAAGCTACCGCATTTCCAATAGTTACAGTTGCTAAACTAGAACAGCCTGCAAATGCAGTATCACCAATACTCGTAACCGTATTTGGAATAGTAATAGAAGTCATATAAGTATCATTCGCAAAAGCATCAGTAGATATTGACGTAACAGTATAATCATTTGTACCATCATTTACTGTTGTAGGTATTGTAACATTATCAAAAGCGTATGGATTAAAACCAACTTCAACAGTAAGTGGAACTACAGAAGAAGTTACATTATAGTCTATATTATCAACCGTAAAAGTTTGAGCTAATGAAGTAGACATAAATCCTAAAAGGAAAAATAAAAAGTAGATTTGTTTCATAATATTTAAATTTAATTAACAAAGATATATCAAACACAAACATCATTTTCATTTATGGGACGAAATGCAAAAGTTTGTATACTAATTTTATTACATAATTAAATTTAAAATCAACTTTTAAGTTTTTTGTTTTTTCTTTCTTGCAGCTGGAAACAAAACATTGTTTAAAATTAAACGATATCCCGGAGAATTAGGATGTAAATCTAAAACTGTAGGAGATTCACCTACAAAGTGCTGGTAATCTTCTGGATCATGACCACCGTAAAAAGTAAACATACCTTTCCCTTTTGTTCCATGAATATAACGTGATTCACCATTTATTTTATTTTCTCCTAAGCGAAGAACAGTAGTTTTAATTCTATCATCTGCAAAAGCTGTAGTTTGTCCCATAAATCCTTTTACAAGTTGTGTGTGGTTTTGGCATAACATAGTAGGAATAGGATCCCATTTTGCAGAAAAATCAAACAGTGAGAAGTAATCATTGTCTTCGGTAACTCCGCGCATTTCGCGGGTGAAATACGTGTCAATATCTGAGAATTCGTATTCACGCGGATTGGTTTTGAGCACGAAGTTTTTGAAACGCAAATGTTTTTGAGAAATCGAGTTTTGCTGTTCATGCGCGGGTCTGCCGGATCGCCGTCAAACATGCTTTCGCA
>JAAURU010000135.1 GCA_012032075.1 Flavobacterium sp. | reverse complement strand
TGCTGTTTTGGAGTTTAAAATGAGATAATGGATGATGGATGATGGGTGCTGGATGAATGATGAATGATGAAGGATGATGGATGATGGATGATGGATGTTGGAAGATGGATGTTGGAAGTTGGAAGATTTGAGGGAAGAAAAGAAATTAAGTTTATATAACCTAAAATTTTATATGAGTTTTAATTTGAAAAATTACTAATTTGGCAAAAAGTAATGGATTTTGGGGAGGAAATAAACCAATTAATTGCAACTTTTCCTAAACAAGAGATGTATAGTCTTTCCTCACAAATTTTAAGAGCTTCGGATTCTATTGCATTAAATATTTCTGAAGGGGCAATTGAGCAATCCAATGCTGAGTTTAATAGGTTTTTAGGTTATTCAGTGCGTTCAATAGCTGTTGAAGTTACTTGTAAATACAAAGCAAAAAGAAGAGAATATATAAAAGCAGAAAAATTTAATGATCTTTACTCAAAATGTTTTAAATTAATGAACATGACCATTGCTTTAAAAAGCAAATTAAAGAAATAGTTGGTCAAATAATCATCCAGCATCCTACACCCATCATCCATCAACTAGCATAAAAATGTCATCCATCATCCTTCACCCCTCATCCAACATCCATCTTTAAATGTCATCCATCATCCATCATCGAACTTCCCTCATTAAACAAGAAGCTAAACGTCTTGGTTTTCTTTCGTGTGGTATTTCAAAAGCTGGTTTTTTAGAAGAAGAAGCTCCACGATTGGAAAATTGGTTAAACCAAAATAAGCATGGTCAAATGAGTTATATGGAAAATCATTTTGACAAACGATTAAATCCAACGTTGCTTGTTGATGATGCTAAAAGTGTTATTTCTTTATTACTAAATTATTATCCATCAGAAACTCAAAATGCAGATTCCTATAAAATTTCAAAATATGCATACGGACAAGATTACCATTTTGTAATTAAAGAAAAACTAAAAGAATTACTTTATTTTATACAAACAGAAATTGGGGAAGTTTCAGGGAGAGCTTTTGTTGATTCTGCTCCAGTTTTAGATAAGGCATGGGCGGCAAAAAGTGGTTTGGGTTGGATTGGTAAAAACAGTAATCTAATTACTCAAAAAGTAGGTTCCTTTTATTTTATTGCCGAATTAATTGTCGATTTAGATTTAGAATATGATACTGCAACTACAGATCATTGTGGTTCTTGTACGGCTTGTATTGACGCTTGCCCTACAGAAGCCATTGTTGCTCCTTTTGTTGTTGATGGTAGTAAGTGTATTTCTTATTTTACCATTGAACTAAAAGATAATTTACCACAAGAGATGAAAGGTAAATTTGACGAATGGGCTTTTGGTTGTGATGTTTGCCAAGATGTTTGCCCTTGGAATAAATTTTCAAAACCTCACAACGAAACCTTACTAAAACCAAATGAATCCATTTTGAATTTTTCTAAAAAGGATTGGGAAGAAATTACTTTGGAGACCTTTAATAAAGTGTTTAAAAATTCGGCTGTTAAAAGAACAAAAATGGAAGGTTTTAAAAGGAATATTAACTTTTTGAAAGCGTAATTAAAATGTAGATTCTCTTAATAAAAGTTGTTTGAAATAACATTTCATTTTTGTAGAAGCTATTTCCAGCTTTCCATTGCACTCTGGGCTAGAACCTCCAAACTTGTCATGTTGACGAAGGAAACATCACATAAAGTATTTTCACAAAATACACAAGAGATTATAAAGATTTCTTTAATTTCTCAAATCTATGTTTCTTTTTTTAAAAGTTAACTTATCATGTTGACGAAAGGAAACATCACATACTCAAAAACCAAGCAAGTGCGACTCTTACAGAGTGACAAGATAGTGTGGATCTGTCAATCTCTAAACTAGGCTCTGCTTACCCCATAACTCAAAATATTTTCCTTTTTGACTTAGTAAGTCTTTATGATTTCCTTTCTCTACAATTTGTCCATTTTCCATCACTAAAATAGTATCAGCATTTGCAATAGTACTTAATCGATGTGCAATTACAATAATGGTTTTACCTTGCGCTTTAAAATTGTCTATTGTTTCTTTTACAACTCTTTCAGAATTTGTGTCCAAAGCAGAAGTTGCTTCATCCATTAACAATACTTCAGGATTTTTATATAAAGCTCTTGCAATAGCAATGCGTTGTTTCTGCCCACCAGAAAGCATAGCTCCATTTTCTCCTATTTGGGTTTCAAAACCATTAGGTAATTTTTCAACAAATTCAGTAATTCCTAGTTGTTTTGATAAATCATGATGCGTTGAATATTTGGAAAAGAATCTCCTAATGCAATATTTTCAATAATGTTTCCAGAAAATAAATTAAGTTGCTGCGGAATAACACCTATAAATTTCCGCAGACTTTCATAATGAATATAATTCAAATCATAGTTTCCTATGGATATTTTGCCTTCTTTAATAGGATATAAATTTTGTAATAAAGAAATTAACGTGGTTTTTCCGCTTCCGCTTTCTCCTACAATAGCTGTAGTTTCGTTTTTCTTTATCACTACATTAAAATTAGTAAAAACCTGCATTCTCGATCCATATCGAAAAGAAACGTTTTCAAAAGTAATATCTCCTATTAGCTCTTTGTTTAAATCAATCTTGTTTTCTGTTTCTTCTCGTTCTAAATCCATTATTTCAAACAACCTATCAGCTGCAATCATGGCATTTTGAACGGTTTTATTCATGGTTATCAAAGAAGCCACTGGTGAAGTAAAATAACCAATCAATGCATAAAATGAAAATAATTCTCCAGGTGTAATTTCTCTATCAATTACATAACCCGAACCTATCCATAGTAATACAACTGTAAATATAGAAGCTAAAAATTGAGAAGATGTTCCTGCAAAAACACTATTTAAACCCGATTTGAATCCTGTAAAAAGTAGCTTTACAAACTTATTTTCGGTTTTTAAATTTGAAAATTCTTCAATTCCAAATTCTTTTACGGTTCTTACATGCGTAATGCTTTCTACTAATTGGGTTTGTAAATCGGCTGCATCTTCCATTATTTTGCGTTCTACTTTTTTATTGAATTTGTTCATTAAAAAGTAAATGATAGCATAAAACGGAATGATTAATAAGATTACCAAAGCTAATTTCCAATAATAAGTAAACATCAATGCAAAAGAAAATATCAAAATAAATATATTTACAATCATGTCGATTGCTACTTCATTTATAAAAGCTCTTATTTTTACAGCATCACTTATTCTAGAAGTTATTTCTCCTATTTGCATGGTGTCAAAAAAACGTTGTGGTAAACGAAGTAAATGTTTATAGTAGCCAAGAATCAATTTAGCATCAATTAACTGACCTGTTTTCATTACCATAATACTTTTATTGGCTCCTATAAATATTTGAAGCAAAATAATACCTATCATAGTAAAACTAAGTAAATTTAATAGTTTTCTATTGCCGTCCACTAAAACATAATCGGTTATTTTTTGAACATAAATAGACATAGCTAGTCCTAAAACAGTAAAAACTATAGCTCCAAATAATGCCTGAATTAAAATAGTTTTATGCGGTTGAATCAAATGCCAAAACCGACTTAAGGTAGATACTTTCTCATTATATTCTTTAAAATCATCATTTTTTGAAAATAGAATTAAAAACACCCGTCCATATTTTTTGAAAGTCTTCATAACTATAGGTTATCATTTTACCATAACCAGGATCCATCACTTGAATTTCTTTTTTGGTAACTTTATAAACCACCACATAATGTTGCAACTGATCTTTTACTATAATATGTGCAATTGCTGGCAAAGGAATTTTATCGATAGCATCTAAACCTCCTTTTACACCTTTTGCAGTAAAACCCATTTTTTCGGCAGCTTCAATAATGCCTAAAACATTTGTACCACGCTTATCAGTATTAGCAAACTGTCTAATTCTTGCTATAGGAATATTAACCTTGAAATGATTTCCAATAGAAGCGAGACAAGCAGCAGCACAATCTTTAATATCATGTTGTTTAATTTTTATTGTCATTTTCTGAGCGTATTTCAGAAAATAAAATAGTTATGTGAATTTTATGACAATTCTTGAAGTAGTACTTTTAAAGTTTTAGGATTTCTACGTGTATCCCAAAATAGGACAATAAATATTTCACTTTCTAAAACTTCATAAACAATAGAATAATGAAATACCAACATTGACCTATAATTTGATTTTGGAATAGGAACACCTATAAAATTATAATCTAAAATTAAATCTAGAACAGATGAGGTTTCATTTTTTAATTTTTCAGAAAAAGCGATATTTCCAGCCAATTCATAATGAAAAAGAAGCGATTTTTTAAATTGCTTATCGGCAAAAATTCCCAAAATTATGCTCTTTCTTTCAACCATAACTCCGCTTCTGCCATAACCTCCTGGTGTGTTTTAATTTCACCCTTTTTATATTGTTCTTTTGAAATAGCAATAATTTTTTTCATTTCACTAGTTAAAATTAAAGCCCCATTATTATCAAAAACTTCCTTTTGTTCAATAAAATCAATTATTAAATTTAACTTACTTTTATCTTTGATTTTAGAAATTTTCTCAATTCAATTCTTGTTGTAAAGCAGTTTTTGTCATAACTTAAATCTTTAGTATCACAAATTTACTATTTTATTTTCTTCATTTATTATTTAATTTAAAATTTAGTTTCAATTTTCACTCTCTTAACATCCAGCTTCCTGCACCCAACATCCCACTTCCATCATCCATCTTCCAGCACCCAACACCCCGCATCCCACACCCATCATCATAATATCTTCGGGTTCAACCAGTCATCCATTTTATCAAACAGCAATTCATACAAACTTCTACGTGTAATAATGTAACGTGTAGTTAATGTCATTCCTTTTGAAATACTTGTTTTGTAACCCGATTTTAAGGCTAATTCTTTAGTCAAAATACTGCAACGCACTTTAAAATAAGTTTGATTCTCTTGTAAGGTTACATTTTTATCAATGTCTATTATTTCACCTTCTAGCAAACCCCACTGATTGTAATTGAAAGCATCCATTTGAAACTTTACTTTTTGGTTTCGCTTTAGTAAACCTATATCATTAGGAGAAACCGTACTTTCAACTATTAAATTATCGTTTGGTGAAAGCGTAGCAATAGTTTGCGATGCATTCACAAAAGAACCTACTTGTAAGCCTGAAAAGTTTTCGATAGTACCAGAAATAGGAGCTAAAACCGTATAATTTTTTGCTTCTATAGTAATTTTTTCGATTCCTCCTTCTAGACTTTTGACACGTTCTTCTAGTTCTTGTTTTTGGTTTTCCCAAGTGGCTTTTTGTTGTTTTACAAAACTTTGTAAAGCCTGATTAGCAAACTGAAGTTCATATAAAAACTTTTCATATTCTGCTTTTGCAATAACTTGTTTCTCATACAAAGCTTTATTCCTGTTAAAATTGAGTTGCGCTTGAGCAACTTTACTTTGTAACTCGTTTTTTTGTGCTTGGAATTTGTAAAAATCTTCCTTGTAAGTAGGTGTTTTTAATAATGAAGTGTTATTATTTACAATACGGGTAACATCTTCCAGCAAAGCATTTACCGACGAAGTAATGGTGTCTTGTAACTCTTTTTCTGCTTCTAAATTTTCTTTAGAAACCGTAAATAAGGTATCTCCTTTGAATATCAATTGATTATTTCTTAATTGAATACTTGTTATTTTACCGTTAACAAGCGATGTTATAGGAACGTTATCTGTTTTGCTTCTCACAATTCCTCTACTTTGGCTACTAATATCAATTCTAATAATAGGTAAAAGTGCTAAAACAGTGAGTGCTGCAAGCACAACCACTAAGTAAATAGAAATACTTTTGGTTTTGTTTTTGGCAATAAGATTTTCTGTTGTATGAATGGGATCTGAACTGAAGTTCATTTTTTTGTTAATTGGTTAATTCGTTTATCATCCTAGTAAGTTGATGTAAGTCAATGCAATATTTTTTAGAATTAATAGATGCTTTTTAAGCCTCAAAATCGACCTACACAATTAATACCTTTCAGCATCTAATTAATACCTCTAGGGTTATAATTAATACCTTTTAGTATCTAATTAATGCTTTTTAGGTTATGATTAATACCTTTGAGGTTATAATTAATACCTTTAGGGTTATAATTAATATCTTCTAGCATCTAATAATTACCTTTGTTATAATTGATTTACTTGGAGGTTCTTATTCTGAAGCTTTGAAACTAATTGCTACACACTGGTGAATTCTAGATTATTTACTTTTTCTTTTAGCAAAACGCTGACTCAAATCTTCGTAAATTGGTTTTGCAGTTGGAATTCCTTTATGGTTAGCCTCTTTTATTTGTCCATAATAAAGTAAAGCGGCATATAGTGCTTCACTACCAGCAAGCATTACTGTATCGCTAATGTCTGAAGATAGTTGCGTAGCAAGATTTTCAATTGGACTCAACTGAGAAGCTACTGCTTCATCTTTTAAAAATTCTTGCTTGTTAAGGTAACTAGGAACAAATTCAGGATTTGTTTCTATGTAGGATTTTGTTTTTTGAACCGTTGCAACTGTTTTGTCTCCAAGTTTGAGCATTGTAATACGCTCTTCAGCTTTCAAAGCCTGCAAATAAGGAGCTAGTGCGGTTCTACATTCTTGCAATTTATTAGTAACTTCCTCTATAATATTTTGAGGAATAACAATACTTATTTGATTTTTTGTACTCATATTTTAATATTTAATTTTAGACAATAGTTATCTACACAAAGAAATGTGTGTGATTTTAAAAAAATTGATTTTTTTTAGCCAGATTGTGACTGTTAAGAGAGGGTTTATTTTTAACTACTTAAAAAATATGCTTTTTACAATAAAAAATCTGCATTGAGTAGTTAAGAATAAATTACTTTTGTAGTTTTTTTTAAAAGAGACTGTCATATTAAAAGACAGTCTCTTTAATTAATTTCATTGTTTAATAAAAAATTTAGCATCTAAGTAAATATTTTTAACTAAAATTAATAAAAGTAGAATAAAAATAACAAGTAACATATATACAAAAAGGTTAACTAATTTCTCGTTCTTACTATTCTTAATCTTAGCTTTATTAAAGTTAATATAAAATAAAAATGAAGAAATAAATACAAACCCAAATACTAAATAATCGTTGTTAAACATATAAAAATCTTTTATGTATTATTACCTATGAAATAACCTACATTGTAAGCAGCTGATTTTATAGCTGTATAAATGCCCCATATTCCTGCACCAATAGCTACACCAACACCAATAGGATTTCCTCCTTCTATTGATTTAATCTCTTGAGAGTTTAAATCTATCAAATTTAAATTTTCTAAATTCATAATTACTTCTTTAATGTTATTTGTCCTTTTGTCCTGCATTATAACCTTGTTGAAATGAACCTGCTATTCCAGACCATGCCAATCCGGCACCAACCCATGGAGCAGCAAGTATTAATAAAGGTAAAATTCCGCCCTCAGTTTCTCTTACCTCTTGAGCATTAAGCTCTACTACATTCAAATTATTTAATTTCATTTTTTTAGTTTTTAAAAGACTATCAAAAATGATAGCCAAGTTATACAATTATTTTTTTGCTTGCAAGCGATTTATTTAATCGAACTTTTTTGCATTTGCAACTACAAACTAGTATCGAGAAAATTTTTTTTAAACAATAAAAAGTTTTTGAAAAGCTTTGTATTATTTTGTTGAAGCAAATGTAGCAGATGAAAATAACTCATGCAAGCAAAGTAACTCCCTATTGATAAAACGAACTCCCTTTTGATAAAATGGGATTACTTACAACTTTAACATCACATAGATTTAGTGGACTTTATAGTATATAATAAAAAATTTAATTTAGTTTCGTAGAATTAATAATGTTGGATACTATTTTATCAAATAAGACAATTTCATGAAAAGTTATTTAATCCTATTCATACTATTTACTCAATTTATATTTTCAAAGAATGTAATTACTAACGACACTCTAAATAAATTAAGCTTTGAAGATATAAGATTAAGATTGCTAGATAATATTGAAAATAAAAAAGTCTTTAAAATTTATGCAGACTATTACATAAAAAAAGCAAAGAAGGAAAAGAATACCGAATATTTAATAAAAGGATATGGTTTTAAAGTGGAAGAATATCCATTTAATGAAGCACTAAAAAATGCAGATTCCATGTACTTTTTAATTAAAGAAAAAGAGCCTAAATTAATATACCTATATTACTTTAAATTAGGAAATCTTTATGCTAGTAATAGAAAAAATAAACAAGCACTTGACACTTATTTAAAAGCATATCAAAATTGCATTGATTGCGAAGAAAAATATTATTATGCTATCAAACGACAAATTGGAATTATTAGAAGTACTCTAGGTCAAGACAAAGAAGCTATTATTGTCTTAAAAGAGACCGAAAATTATTTTAAAACAAAATCTACAGAAAATTATCTATTTCTTCAATATAATATGGCAGAGATCTATAATACATTATTAGAATTAGAAAGTGCAAAACAAATAATTGATGAAGGTATAAACTTATTAAAGAAAGATACTTCACAACTTATGCTTGATAGA
>JAAURU010000134.1 GCA_012032075.1 Flavobacterium sp. | reverse complement strand
GAGATAGAACAATTAAGAGAAACAGCTATTGCTTTTTTAGAAAACAATGGTCAAGGAACTTGTTCTTATTGTGAAGGAAAAAAGATCCTAATTCTTCAGATAGTCCAGAAGACGCTGTAATATCTTTAATGAATGATGGACAAACTTCTTATGAAACGTATATTACGGTTCAAAATGAATTAGTCGCAGCTTATTATTTTTAAGAGATAGAGAAAGTATAAAAAGATATGGGAAAAAATATACTGAGATAGAGTATGTTGCTAATGATCCTGCATCTAAAGCGGTTGAAGGTCTTGTTGAAGAACTTGAACCAAAGGTTAAAAAGATTCAAGATATGTTTCCTATGAGACTTTCTGAAGCAGAGCCTAAAAAGAACTAATAACCCTTTAAGTTTTAGAAATTATGTCTAAATTTAAAAAGAATAAATCAGGGAAAATGCCTGAGATTTCAACAGCATCTTTACCAGATATTGTATTTATGCTTTTGTTCTTCTTTATGACTGCCACTACTATGAAAGATAGTGACTTGATGATTGAAAATAGATTACCAAAAGCAGATCAAACTGCAAAATTGCATAAGAAAAGTTACATTATGTATATTTATGCTGGTAAGCCTAAATCAAATCATGCTCAGCAATTAGGAGCAGCAGATCGTATTCAATTAAATGATAAGATTTCTTCAGTTGCTGATCTTAGAGCTTTTGTTATTACAGAAAGAGCACAAAGAAATTCTGAAGATGAGAAATACTTAACAGCATCTCTAAAAATTGATAAAGATGTTAGAATGGGATTAGTGCAGGATATTAAAACAGAACTGCGTAAAGTAGAGCAGTTAAAAGTAAACTACACTACAAACCAAGGTAATCCAGTTAGTAAATAAACTTTTCGTTTTTAAATAGTAAAAAAGGTACGTTATGCGTACCTTTTTTTATTACTTTTATAGTATTATTAAAACAAGCCTTACTTTAAATGAAGAAACTTTTTTCATTTTTTTATCTTTTAACATTCGCATCATTATTCTCACAAATTGAAGAAGTAGCAATACCTATCGATTCACTTTATAGAGAAGATCAATTTTATTTTTCAGTTTGTTATAATCTCATTAGAAACACACCTACAGGCTATTCCCAATACTCTTTTTCTTCAGGATTCACTTTGGGGTTTTTAAGAGATATGCCTATTTCAAAAAATAGAAATTGGGCAATAGGATTGGGACTTGGTTACTCATACAATGATATTAAGCATAATTTAAAAATTGTAGAGAGCAATCCTTCAAATGCATATAGTGTTGATAATTCTTATGATAAAAGTAAACTGAGATTTCATTATTTAGAATTACCTGTTGAGATTAGATGGAGAAATTCAACTTATGAAAGTCATAAATTTTGGAGAATTTATACTGGTTTTAAAGTTAGTTATTTGGTTTCTAGTAAAAGTATTTTTGAGTCAGGTGCTCAAAATGCCATAATTCAAAATAGTGATGAAGTTGTAAAATTTCAATATGGTCCTTATTTGAGCTTGGGTTACAATACCATAAATTTATATGCTTATTATGGGATAAAACCTCTTTTTGATAATGCTATGATTGGAAACAATGAGCTAAAATTAAATTCTTTTAACCTAGGTTTCATTTTTTATATTTTATAACCAAAAATACCAAAAAGACATTTGTGAAATTAAACCTATGCAGCTTCCTACAATTAATTCAATTATAGTATGAGATTTCATATATAGTCTTGAAGAAGCTACTAATCCGCAACTAACAATCATAAAAGCTATACTACTTATAAAAGGCACTTCTAAGTGCCAACAGAGAGCATATGTAAAAGTTGTTAGCGAGCAAATTCCAATCATGTGTAAACTTACTTTAAATTTCAAAAAAACTGCAATGAAGGCTAATAAAGTACTAAAAAAACCACCTATAAAAAAATAATATAATTCTGGTAATAAGGTAAAAGAAGCACTAAATTTAAGCAAAATAAACAAGAGAACCGCTTGAATGAGAATGGGAATTTTACGCTGTTTTAAATTCGCTTCTGTGAACGACTTTACATAACCTAATGAAAGTAATAGAAAGTATAATGAGATAGGCAACAAAATAGTTAAAATACTAACCTGAATTATCGTTAAAAAGAATTGAGAGGTATAAACATACATTTGAGAAACAACAAAGTAAAAAAGTGTTCCATATAGCGATATGAATATTGGGTGGAAAACATAAGAAAATAAGGGAAAAATTCTTTTTAAGTCCATTTTGAGCGAATGGTTAGCGTTTCTATGGTTACTGTATTCCTGCTATTCGTTACAATTTTTATCCCGATGCCATCGGGATAAAAGATTTTCACTACTATCAGGGCTAGATTTTATTTAATTTTGTTAAATTTTCTTTCTTAATCGCGCTACTGGAATATCTAGTTGTTCTCTATATTTTGCAACAGTTCTTCTAGCAATAGGATAACCTCTCTCCTTTAATAATTCGGCTAGTTTATCATCAGGTAAGGGTTTTTTCTTGTCCTCTTCACCAATAACGAGTTCTAAGATTTTTTTAATTTCAATAGTAGAAACTTCTTCACCTTGATCATTAGTCATCGATTCACTAAAATAATCTTTAATCAATCGTGTGCCATAAGGAGTATCAACATATTTACTATTGGCAACCCTAGAAACGGTAGAAATGTCTAGGCCTATTAAGTCAGCAATATCTTTTAGAATCATTGGTTTTAACTTAGTTTCATCACCATCTAAGAAATATTCTTCTTGATAATGCATAATAGCATTCATAGTAACAAACAAAGTTTCCTGTCGTTGCTTAATAGCATCAATAAACCACTTTGCCGAATCTAACTTTTGTTTTATAAATTGAACAGCATCTTTTTGAGCATTAGATTTCTCATTAGTATCTTTATAGCTTTGAAGCATTTCTTGATAATCTTTAGAAATATGCAATTCAGGAGCATTTCTGCCATTTAATAGTAATTCTAGCTCACCATCGATAATTCTAATTGTAAAATCAGGAACAACATGCTCAATAGGTTTTTGATTGCCATCATAAGCTCCTCCTGGTTTTGGATTTAACTTTTCAATTTCATCAATTGCTTTTCTTAATTGTTCTTTAGAAATCTCATATTTTTGAAGCAATTTATCATAATGTTTTTTAGAAAAAGCATCAAACTGATCTTTGATAATATCAATTGCTAAAGCTACAGCATCAGTAGGTGTTTTGTGTTTTAATTGCAACAATAAGCATTCTTGTAAATCTCTTGCTGCAACTCCAGAAGGTTCTAGTTCTTGAACCACTGTTAGTATTTTTTCTACGGTAGCTTCATCGGTATAAATACCTTGAGTAAAAGCCATGTCATCTACAATATCTTGAATACTTCTTCTTATGTAACCCATATCGTCAATACTACCTACCAAAAATTCGGCAATATCACGTTCGTTATCACTTAAAATAAAAGTATTTAATTGATTTAATAAATCTTGATGAAACGTTACACCTGCAACAAATGGCATGCTGTTGTCTTCGTCATCATCACTAAAATTATTAGCTTGGTATTTATAATCAGGAGTTTCATCGTTACTTAAATATTCATCAATATTAATGTCTTCGGCTTCAATTCTTTCTCCTTCATAATCATCATAATCGTCAGCATTTGAAGTTTCACCATATTCATCGTATTCAAAACTTTCCTCTTTTCCACTTTCAAGTGCAGGATTTTCCACTAATTCTTCTTGAAGTCTTTGTTCAAATGCTTGTGTAGGCAGTTGAATTAACTTCATCAACTGAATTTGTTGAGGAGATAATTTTTGAGAAAGTTTAAATTGTAAGCTTTGTTTTAACATTTTATTTTGCTACGAAGCCACAAAAGGCATTAAGTTTTTTTATTCTTTTAATTATATTTAATTCTTTTACTAAATTACAAAGTTTTATTTTGTATTAATAAATCTTTTTATACCATCTTTTATTAACGATACATTGAAATTTATTAAATAGCCTAATTTATTATTAGTTAATTTTAAATGACTTATTATTTGAGCACTCCATAAAGGGTTTACTTTTTCAACAGATTTTATTTCAATTATGACTAAATCTTCAACTAATAAATCTAATCTTAAATTTTCTTTTAAGTCAATTCCATCATAAATTACAGGAAGATTAACTTGTCGCTTTACATTTAATCCAGCTTTTTTAATTCATAAGCTAAATCATGCTTCATAAATTTTTTCTAATAATCCTGGACCTAATTCTTTATGAACTTTATATGCTGAATGTACAATAATTTTTCCAATTTCTTCTAATCTTTCAGATGGCATTTTTTCTATTTAAAGTTTATAAAAGTAATTCGCAAAGGAATAAAATAAATTCGAGACTTAGTAACTTTGCGGCAAAACTAAAATTCAGCGTTTTGTGGAGTTCGTGGAAAAGGAATTACATCTCTAATGTTTGTCATACCTGTTACAAATAATACTAAACGTTCAAAGCCTAAACCAAAACCAGAATGCACTGCAGAACCAAATCTTCTTGTGTCTAAATACCACCATAGTTCTTCTTCTTCAATGCCAAGGACTTTCATTTTTTCAATTAAAACATCTAAACGCTCTTCACGTTGTGAACCACCAACAATCTCTCCAATTCCTGGGAATAAAATATCCATGGCACGAACGGTTTCCTTTCCAGGTTCAGTGTTTTCGTTTAAACGCATGTAAAAAGCTTTAATATTAGCTGGATAATCAAATAAAATTACAGGACATTTAAAGTGTTTTTCTACAAGAAAGCGTTCGTGCTCACTTTGTAAATCGGCACCCCATTCTTCAATAATATAATTAAATTTTTTATTTTTATTTGGTTTACTATTCTTTAAAATATCTATAGCTTCAGTGTAAGAAACACGTTTGAAATTGTTTTCTAGTACAAAATTTAGCTTTTGAAGTAAACTCATTTCACTTCTATCCGCTTGTGGTTTCGATTTTTCTTCTTCTAAAAGTCTTTGTTCTAAGAAATTTAAATCATCTGAACATTTTTCTAGAGTATATTTTATAACATATTTAATGAAATCTTCGGCTAAATCCATATTAGCATCTAAATCATTAAAAGCAACTTCTGGTTCAATCATCCAAAATTCAGCTAAATGACGTGATGTGTTTGAATTTTCAGCTCTAAATGTTGGTCCGAAAGTATATATTTGTCCTAAAGCCATAGCATAGGTTTCTCCTTCTAATTGACCAGAAACAGTAAGATTAGTTTCTTTACCAAAGAAATCTTCTTTATAATTTACTTTTCCATCTTCCGTTCTAGGAGTTTTATCAATGGTAAAGCGGTTACTTTAAACATTTCTCCAGCTCCTTCAGCATCTGAACCAGTAATAATAGGAGTATTTACATAGAAAAACCCTTTTTCCTGAAAATATTGATGAACGGCAAATGATAAAGTTGAACGCACTCTCATTACAGCACTAAAAGTATTAGTACGCACTCTTAAATGAGCTTGCTCTCGCAAAACTCTAAACTTGGTTTGTTTCTTAACTGAATAGGATATTTTTCTGCATCGCTATCACCTAAAATTTCGATTTTACTAACTTGAATCTCTACATTTTGCCCTTTTCCTTGACTTTCTTGTAACGTTCCTGTGACTGATATAGCAGCACTCGGAGTAATTCTTTTTAATGTTTCTTCAGGTGTGTTTTCAAAATCAACTACACATTGAATGTTATGTATTGTAGAACCATCATTAAAGCAATAAATTGATTGTTTCTGAATGTTCTTACCCATCCTTTTGCAGTAACTACTTGTAATGTTTTAGTGTTGTTTAAGAGGTCTATGACATTTATATGTTTCATGTGTTTAAAATTTATTAGTTAGCGGTAACATATGGTATCGCTTTTTTAATCATTGGTGATTGTTTGCTACAAACTTGTTGTTAGTGGCGATTTTATTTTGTAAAATTCATTATGCAAATGTAAAATTAATCATTTTGAATATCATCTTTATCTTCTGATAAAATATCAATTTTGGGTTCAATAAACGCTTCTTCATTTGCAATAGATTTTTCTAAAGATAATAATAATGCGGGTAAAAGAATTAAGTTTGATAACATAGCAAATAATAAAGTTGTAGCTACTAAACTACCTAAAGCTACTGTGCCACCAAAACTAGATAAAGTAAAAACAGAAAATCCAAAAACAGCACTACAGAAGTATAGAACATACTTATACCAGCTTCTTTAACAGTACTATATACTGATTTTTTAATTTTCCAGTTATTATCTTTTAATTCTTGTCGGTATTTTGCAAGGAAATGTATTGTGTCATCTACAGAAATTCCAAATGCAATACTAAATACTAATATGGTTGATGGTTTAATAGGTATTCCTAAAAACCCCATTAATCCAGCAGTAATTATCAATGGTAAAATATTAGGTAATAAAGAAATGATAATCATTTTAAAAGAACGAAATAAATAAGCCATTAGTAATGATATGAGCAGTATTGCAAATAATAATGACAAAACTAAATTTTTTACTAAATAATGCGTTCCCTTTTCAAAAACATAAGCTTTACCAGTCATAGTTACAGTATATCTTTCTGAAGGGAAAAGTTTATCTATTTTTTCTTGTAATCGGTCTTCGATTTTTTTCATTTTATCAGTACCAATATCTCGCATAAAAGTTGTTACTCTTGCATATTGACCAGTACTATCAATATAGCTTTTAAGCATATTATCGTTGCCTTTATTAGTAGAATTCTTTATGTATTTTAGAATAAATGTTTCTTCTTGTCTAGTAGGCAATTCATAATATTCTGGATTACCATTATAAAAAGATTGCTTAGCATATTTTAAAATATTAACAATAGAAACAGGTTTTGATAATTCTGGAATTTCTTCTATAGTTTCTTGTAATTCATTAATTCGTTTTAATGTAACCGATTTTAATGCTCCTTTTTTCTTCTTAGTGTCAATCATTATTTCTAACGGCATAACTCCATCAAACTCTTTTTCATAGAAGCGAATATCTTCAAAAACCCTGTATTCTTTGGCATGTCTTCTATAATACTTCCTGAAATTTTAATTTGGTAAATTCCAATAATACCAAATACTAATAACCCTATTGAAACGGAGTAAATTGCCACTGAATGTTTTCGAATTGTATTTTCAATCCATTTTATAAATGAATTCATGTAATTTTTACCTAAATGTGCCAAGTGTTTTTCTTTTGGCAAAGGCATAAAGCTATATATAATAGGAATTACAATTAAGCATAATAAAAATAAAAAAAGAATATTTAGTGATGCCACTATACCAAATTCCTTTAATAATTCACTATCTGTTATTATAAAAGTTGCAAAACCAGCTGCAGTTGTAAGATTTGTCATTAATGTGGCATTTCCTACTTTAGAAATAACACGTTGTAAAGACTTAGCTTTATTGCCATGTTTTTTTATTTCTTGCTGGTATTTATTTATTAAAAATATACAATTTGGAATACCAATAACAATGATTAATGGTGGAATAATTGCGGTTAAAACAGTTATCTCATAATTTAATAATCCTAGTGTTCCAAAAGACCACATAACTCCTATAATTACAATAATCATAGAAATAAATGTAGCTCTAAAACTTCTAAAAAAGAAGAAAAATAATAAGGAGGTTACCAATAGTGCTGCACCCACAAACAAACCTATTTCATCAATAATACTTTGTGAATTTAATGTTCTTATGTATGGCATTCCAGAAATTTTTAAATCAATTCCAGATGCTTTTTCAAAGGCAACTATTTTTTCTTTACTTAAATATTTTAAAACAAAATCTTTCCTTGCAGCAGTATTTACAATTTTTTTGTCCATATAAATTGCAAAACGAACTGCTCCAGACTCTTTGTTGAAAAGTACACCTTCGTAAAAAGGTAAATCATTAAAAAATTCAGATTCTTTTTCTTTTAAATAAGATTCTGAAATTTTATCATTGTTTAAAAAAGGGACTAATTTAAATTTTTCATTTAAAGTATCTTTTTTTAGAACTTTTAAATCTTCAAATTGATAATGTTAGCTCTACTGCTTTGTCTTTTTTTATATCATTAATAAAGTTTTCCCAAAGCTTAATAGTTTTTGGTGTAAAGAAAGTAGAGTCTTTAAAACCAATAACTATTAAATTCCCTTCTTCACCAAATTTTTCAAGAAATTGTTTGTATTGTAAGTTTATTTCATGCTCATCTGGCAAAAGATTTGCCTCGGTATATGTAAAACGCATGTTTTCCATTGAAAAGACATGAAAATTGTAAAAAGAATAAGAGCTATTAGTAAGCCAATTCTATTTCTTAATATTTTGGTAGCTATGAAATCCCAAAAACTGGTGGTTAGCCATTTAATCATCATCTAAAAAATTAGAGCGCAAAGGTAATGATTCTTACTTAATTAGTTAGATAACAATTAAAAGATTTAAGGAAATTTTAAAACCCTAAATCTAAAAAATAGGATACTTTTAAGGCAATATTGTCTTCAAAGTCTTGAAAGTTGGTTTGGGCCATATCTAATAGAATAATCCAAGACCAAGTCCTCTAAAAAGTTTGTTGCATTCAATTC
>JAAURU010000133.1 GCA_012032075.1 Flavobacterium sp. | reverse complement strand
AATCTTTATGAACTGCTGCATTGAAAGGAATAATAGGTTTTTCAGTAGCTGGAATGGTTAATTTAAGAAACCCATCACTGTTCTCTTTTTGAGTGATTTCTAGACTTTCTTTTTCACCTGTAATATGAAAACTAAAATCAGTTGTATTATAATTTGCTCCATTAAATTTTAAATAAATAATACGTTCTCCACTTTGTAAAAATAACAACGGACTGGCTATTAGTATTCCTTCTTTAAACTCTTGTTTATTGTTTGTAAATACATCAAAACTTGTTCCTTTTGCATTTACTTCAAATAAATCGTTTGTTTTAAAAAATTGATTGTCTTTTCTATAATAACTTGAAAAAGAATTCAATTTAATTTGATTCACTGTTTGATCCGTGGTTGAAGCATAAAATTTATTTTGTCCCAAAGCATTTTTACCTGCTAAAAACAAATTATCTTTAGGAATTAAAAAAGGCTTTGTAGTATATGGCTCTATTACTAAATGAACATAATCGGGTTGGGCTAGTTTATTTTGAATTTTTAAAACATCTTTATAATAAAAGTCTAAATGTTTCTTAGTAAATTCATTATATTTTTCTTTAGCTAACTTTAGTAATTTTAAAAAAGAAAGAAAAAGAGCGAAATGAGGAGAGTGCTTTGAATAGTTTTCTAATTGATTTATAACGGCTTTTTCTGAGAAATTTTTCCAAGATAATAATAACCCATAAAGTTGTTGTACCGTTTTAATAAATACAAAATTCTTTAACAAAGAGGTAATGTTTTGTCGCTGTGTTAATTTGGTTAAAAACAGTGACAAACTGGTTTTCAATTAGATATGATGAAGTAAGTAAACTTTCCTTTTCAATAATATCATCATCTAGTTGGTTAGCTCTTTTTAAAAAATCACTAAATTCAATTTTTAACTTTGAGAAATACTCTAGTAGCAAATTTTTTTGAGTTGGAAAACTGTTGTTTAAGAAAATTTCATTTTTTTTAATTTCGAATGCATTTTGCATCAATTCAATATTCCAACTAGCAATATAAATAAGTATCGCAGTGGACTCTTTTTGAAAAAAACAGACCAATCTCCTTCGGTTATATTAAACTCATTATAGAATTTTACATACTTAGAAAGCTTTTGTACAAACAATATAAAATCACTCTCATTTCTTTCGTCTAGTAAAAAGAAATTAGTTTGCAAGGCTGGTTTTACTCTGTCTTTTTGAGTAGTGCCAATGCCTTCATGTATAGATAATATTGTGTTGCAATTTTTCATTTGTATTTATTTTTTGACAAACGTTCCTTCTTCTAAATAATAAGGGAACACATAATTCTTTCTTGAATTTGTAGCTCTTATTCTATAAACAACCTCAATATATATTACACCATTATTGATTTCAGTTTCTCCCGATCTAAAATCGACATCTAGTAAATCAATTCGTGGCTCATATTTGAGTATTGCATTTTGAATTATTCCTTTAATTTTTGTTAATAAAGTAATAGTTATGTTTTCATATAGTAGAGCACTTAAATCACACCCATAATCAGAGCGCATAACTCTTTCCTTTAATTGAGTAGTAAGCAAAATATGTAAACTTTGAAAAATATCTACTTCGCTAGAAACCATTTCAATTGTACCTGATTGATTTTTAAATGTGGGTGGAAATCCCCAACCTGTCCCTAAAAATGATTTATCTTCCATTACTTTTATTTTATCCTCCAATTATTACTGTAGGGCAACCAGCCACTACAACACCTCCATGTGCAGTTGCATCTCCCATTCTAACAGCTGGACTTCCAGCAATTGATACTGTAGATGAACCTACAGATAGAGAATCTGTAGGTCCAGTACAAACACAACTATCTCCTACAATTGATGCAGGTAAACCTCCTATTAATACTGTACTATTTGACCCTGGTAATAATGGCCCACCTACATGAGGTACCGTTCCATTAACTAGAGGACAAGTGTGCATATCTGTTATTCTTGCTGCGGCTGCCATATTAATTTATATTTATCATTGCTCCTTTTAATACCATATTTCCACTACCTTCTACATTTACATTAACTCCTTCAATTTTTATGTTCCCTGTTGCTTTTACATTAAAATCTTTGCAACTTTCAATAGTAATCCCTTGATCATTCATGGTAATTTTGTTTTTATTTTCATCTTCTATTACAATCCCTTTTAAGTCGTCGCTTATCGTTAAAATATTTCCTTTTTTAGTACTCAATTCGATACTCTTTTTTCATCGTCCATGATAATTCTAGTTTCTTCTTTAGTAACAAAACCTTTCTTATAATTATTTTCTTCAATTGGATAAGGCATGGCTTTATTGCTACTGTACAAACTACCTAGAATTATAGGTGTATCTGGATTATTATTTAAACAACCCACAATAACCTCATCGTTAATACTTGGAATAAAATAACTTCCCATATTACTTGATGCATTCAAAGTGGCTAATCTTGCCCAAACTCCTTCACCACTTTCAGATAATTGTGTTAACCTTACTTTAATTCGAAACTGGTTGTTAGGGTCTTCAACTATTTTTGTAACAACTCCTATTTGTAACCCATTTATACTATTTGATTGCCCTATTTCTGCATGTGTATTATTGAGACCTGGTGTTGTATTTTGTGTAAAAGTGCGTTCGTTTTCTAAACCATAATTATATACTGTTTTCCAACAACCGTTTTCAAAAGTATGCTCCTCCTGAGTAATCAATAAGGTTTTATTATCAATTTCTGGATTTACTTTATTAAAGGTGATATAATCTCCTGCTTTAGCAATCAAATTACCAAAGTAGTAACCGTTCCCATGATAGAGGCTATATTACTTTTCTCTATAATCGTCTTTGCCACTCGTTCTAAAGTAGTATCTTGAAGCACCGTTTCACTCAACCGAATGGTGTGAGGATTTTCAGAGGTACTTTGTGAGGCAGAAACACGAACCGTTTCTTGATTCTCAATATCCCATCGTTCTATGGTTACTTGAGATCGTCTCATTTCAGCATCTAATCTTCCTGTAAAAGCAAATACATTAATACCGTTTTCTGCCATATAAACTGGCTCTTTTTCCGTTTTAAGAATGTCAATTCCAGTAAATTCTGCATTTCTTAAAGCTACCATCATTCCTATAGAATCTAAAAATCCAATAAGATAATCCCAAGGAACAGTTGTATTGTTGTGCGTTATATTTTCTTGTCCCCATTCTTGTCCTGTTAAATTTGAACTAAGCGTTAAATCGCTCGTGAACGCAGTCAACTTATCCTCAAAAGTTTGATTGTTATTTTCTGCTTCAGTGGAAGATTGAGACAAACGTAAGGCTATATCCTTACATTCAATTTTAGCAACTATTTGATTATTTTCATGCCGTTTATCTAACGATTTAATAATTCCTTTAAACAAGGTTTTAGATTCGTTTTCAAAAGTTACTTTAACTTCTATATCTAATGGTGCATCATCTGGATTTCGTGTTAAAGAATCTATAGGCAAAGCTTCTTCCCCTTCTACACCTTCATGAGAAGCAATAAAAGTAAATTTTGCAAAAGGAATCTTATTCAATTCAAAATGCACTTTAGCTTCTGT
The DNA here is from genome assembly GCA_012032075.1 of Flavobacterium sp. Lineage (GTDB taxonomy): Bacteria > Bacteroidota > Bacteroidia > Flavobacteriales > Flavobacteriaceae > Flavobacterium. Next base: position 5,001 of record JAAURU010000133.1, on the reverse strand, counting down.
CATTAAACTATCTAAACCCGTATTTTCATTATTAATTAAAAATTCTAGCTTTAGTAATGTCTCTGTAGGAAAGAAAGGTTTTACAGTTGCCATAATGATTATTTAATAGGTGGAAACTTTATTTTTGACCCGTATTTAATTGTCTAAAACTTAATAGTTTATTTTTCTTAGCAACATCTATATAAAACGTTTTGTTTTCATATATGGATTCAGAGAGTAAAGCTAAATTATCATTCATATTAATGACTCTTTCATGGGTTAAATCAGGTGAATTTTTGTTCTCTTTGGCAACCATTAACTTATAATCAATAGTACCTTTAAAAACACATTTTACTTTGGCACGAATAGGTCTTCCATCTTTTCTAAAAAGTGTGTAATCAATGTCCATACTTTTTAAACGACAACTCAAACTATAACCACCCCAAAGCAATTTCAAATAAGCAGTTTGATGTGTGTCTCCATCATAACCCATCAATAAGTTTTTAAACTCCTCCACTTCTTTTTCTACTGTTTCCACTTCTCCAAAAGGATTTACAATAGCAGGTTTTAAAGTATTAGCAATATCACCTACTACATCAAGCAATGATTCTTCTCCCTTGCCATCTTTAATTTTTCCTGGTGGCACAATGCCCGAACTATCAAAGAAAAATTCAAAATTTACTTCTTCCCCTTCAATTCTATTAAAACGTAAATCGGTTCCTGAAGTTCCTAATGCTTGACCTTCACAAAAATCGACAGTGTGACGCATGGAATATTTTTCAGGATTTAACTGAACAAAAATGGTTTTTTAGGAGGTTCTATATATTCTTTGGTAGGAAAAACCTCAATTCGCATTTTATCTATAATACCAAAAAGTCCCTGTATCATCTTTCTGCTTTTTCTTTAATTTTCTCCATTACTTTAGTTATACATTCATTCAAAATAGCTGTTTTCATTTCGCTTAATTTAACCGAACTCACTTTTTGATTCAAATGAAAAGAATCATCAGTTTCTTCTATTACATTTACCTTTATTCGTAATTCTTTAATTACTATTGCCATACTCTTTTTATTAAAAATTTGGAACTGGTAATTCTTTAAAGAAGTTATATCGTAATGTAATCGTCTCAATTACAAACTTATTTTCCTCTGCATTAAAGTCGCTAAACTCATAACTTACTGGAATAGCATGTGATACATACCAAACTTTAATGGGATTCCCATTTTCATTAAGTAACGAAATCACTATGTTAGCCGGATAAAAAATAAAGTCTTCCAATGCCTGATTGCACCACATGGACAAACCCGACAAATCGGATGTTAAACCTCTTTTAAGTACCAAATCTTGATATCCAGAACGAAGCGGGAAATTGTGTTTGAATCTATTTTGTCCCCCTTCTGTATAGGATTCTGTTTCCATAGTAACTTTTAAACCGTTCACGCTTTGAAATTTTGTATCAATTGAAAATTGAGGAACCAATTCAAAAATGACTGAAAAGTGAAAACCTACTATGGGATTGTTACTTGGCATGGTAATTACGCTTTATATTCTATTGTAAAACCATGATTGGCTACTTCAACAGTATCAATTGCTGCTTCGTTTGCATCCGATTTTAAATCGGTACATTTTAAGGATACGATAAAGCAATCATTAACAGTCCAAACCACTCTAGGGGCTTGGTTTTCATCTAAAAGAGAAATTATAATGGTTCTTTTTTCTACTGTATTTTGAGCTACTGTATTGTACCAATCAAAAAACTCATTATCTCCCAAGAAAACTCCTCTTTTAAAGTGATGTTGCTCAGCTTATGCATGCCTGGCATTTTTTCTTTGAAAAATTTGGACTCGATCCTACACGATGTTCTATAACATCCATTTCTTTGTTTAAGCCTGAAACTTCTGTAAAGGCTATTTTTGCACCTCCCCATTGTACACTAAAGTGAAACTTCGGTAGTGGAAAATTTGTATTTGGCATAATCTTATATTTTAAAGTTAAACACTAATTGTTATGATTTTTGTTGCATTTGTTTAAATTCAAGTATGATAAACTCTGCAGGTCTTGAAGGAGCATAGCCTATTTTTACTATCATTCTACCTTCTAAAATATCTTGAGCCGACATGGTTTCATTTAACCCTATAGAAACAAAGAAAGCATGCTCTGGTTTTCCTCCTGCAAGTGCTCCATCTTTCCATAAAGTGGTTAAATAATTATCTATCATACCTTTTACACTTACCCAAGTAAGTGATACGTTAGGCTCAAATACAAATTGCATACAGGCTTTTTTAACCGATTCTTCAATCATGTTAGCCAAACGTCTTACATTAATATATCTCCAGTCGTTTGAATTACCCGCTAAAGTTCTTCCTCCCCATACCATAAATCCTTTCCCAGTAAATTTTCTAATAGCATTAATTGATTTACCCGTTTCATGAATATTCATGTCTTCTTGATTCGCATCATTAATATCATCGGTTAAACCTATAATACCATTAATGCTAACATTTGCAGGAGATTTCCAAACGCCTCTTGTAGCATCTGTTTTAGCATAAATTCCTGCAATTGCTCCAGATGGTGGAACAGTATTCATCGAAACTGATAGTTTTGCTATAATTTCGGCATACAAGGGCATATTTGCTATTAAGGTATTTTCTTGTTGCTCAATATAATTTTCAATAGAAGTCATACCACTATTCATGGCTGCAAGAATACCCGTTCTTAATTTATCTAATGCTAATTGTATTTTATTCAAATCGGCAATTAAAGGAGTACTTGTTTCTAATAATCCTGTATAAGGATTTGGTGCAGAAACAGCAAGTGTTCCCCAAATCGCTTCAAAATCGGCAACTACTATTGTAGTACTTATTTGTTTACCTACTACAAAAACAGCATTAGTGGCTGGATCTAACAAAGTGTTATAAACAGCTTTAAAATCGATTAAACTTTGCAAATAAGGACGTAAAGAAGTAGCAATAACATTTTCAACATAGGTTTTCAAATCACTATCAGAAATAATGGATGTTTTTCCTAGTTTCCCTAATAGGTTTACTAACTTTACAAAGTAAGCATTAGTATTTGTAAAATCATTGGCTATAATTACTTTATCCTTAGTAGATTGAAAAGAAGCCTCATTCCATTGGAAAACAATTCCTTTAACTGCAGTTGGCTTATACACAATATCATATTGCGTTTTAAACTTTGTAATTAATGGTAAAACAATTGGATCAGAAGCGTAAATACTAGCAAAATTAACTTGTGCATCTATTTTACTAAATCTAAAACTATAGTTAGAATTCATTTGTAAATCTGGATAATAACTAGCCCCATACTTAAGGTTCATGTTGCCTACTTTATCTCTAAAACTTTCACTACTAGCTATTAAATTACTTTTGTTAACTTCTGTAATGGGTTTAACATCAAATACTGAAAAACGATCCATTAAATCACTACATTGTAGTAACATTTGTTGTTGAAGAGCAGCAAGATTATCAGCAGATAAATTCACAGCATCTGGTGAAACCAATAGCGTAGGCTCATCAAAATTTCGTAATAAATTTAATCCTGCTGTAAAATCGTTTGCAGAACCAAAAGTTGGATTGCTTGAAAATTGACCTATCGATACTATATAACACACACCTCCTCCATTAGCATAAAACAAGGTTAAACTATTATATAACTTAAATTTACTTTCGGCTACTTGATAAATATTAGAACCTATATTTATGGTTAAGTTATCTGGATTTGGTGCCCCACCAAAAATTTGTTGAAATTCAAGTAAAGAAGAAATTCGAGTAGGTACTAATGGTCCTTTTTCGGTATATCCTATAAAAGCAGGAACAGCAGTTGCAACTTGTGCAACAGAAGGTGGAAATGCATCAATCTCATTGATATATACTCCGGGTGTTTTAAGAGAACTTACATTCATGACGTTTTTATTTATTGTTTATATTTTTTTCTTTATTCCTTTATGAATCAATTTCTTGAGTTTCCAGTAATCCTATAGGATTATTTTTATCGTTTTCCCAAAGATTAATTGTCACTTTATTAATTACCGTTTCATCTACAGTAGTTGTACTTTGAATCATGCACAATCGCATTTTATACAAAACAGAGGGCATGTATTTTGAACCTAAGTAAGACCACATTTGATTTAATTGTTCCATGCTTAAACTAATATATTCCATAGTAATTTTATCATACTCTTCTTTTTCAACTTCTGTTTTAGCTAAAAAAGCTGCGCGGGTAATTAGCTCACTATCATCATTTTTATAGTAAAAAGATTTGTTTTGCTGGAAGAAATTAATAATAATTTTCAGCTTATCAATTCCATCTAAATACTTCGATAAATCTTTATTGTAAGAACTAAATAAAAGCGATAGAATTAAATGTTGTGTAGGTTGTTCGTAGCGAGAAATGCTAGTTTGATTATTTGTACTAGAAATATAAACTGATTGATTTTTTTGGGTCTTATCCTCTTCAATATTAACAATAGATAAAACAATAGGAGTTTTGGATTCTAAAAATTCATCCCCATCATTAAGTGTAGCAATATTAGTAATATCAATTACTACTTCAGTTGGGTCAATTAATTTACTTAATTGTTCTATAACTACTTTTAAATCCATGTTTGTTTTGTTTAGTTTCAATTTCGCTATACCGCCAAGCATTTAAAATTGATATACAAATTAACCAACAAAAAATCAAGTAGTTGTAAGGAAATACACTAGAATAGAAAGGGGATTTTTCCCTGTATTACGAAAGGGGTTTTTCCTGTTTTGTGAGTTTTGATTTAATTAAAATTCATTACTATCCGAAAGTTTTACTAAAAATCAAAGAAACAGTTTTTACTCCTAACCTGAGTTCGATTATTAATACAAGGCTAATTGATTGGTTTCCAGTTTGTCAAATTTAATTGAAGGTTTTTTAGGAAGGAATTGGTAAGCTATTATTCCTGCAATTAAATTACATAGAAAATTGGCTACCGAACGATGTCTTGAGTGTTCCACTTGACAAATATTCTTCAAT
>JAAURU010000132.1 GCA_012032075.1 Flavobacterium sp. | reverse complement strand
AAGGCAAAAACTCAAACTCAACGGAAGATATAATAAACGAAAAAATAACAGTCGTTGCGAGAAATTATAAGCTCTCTTTTTAAAGGCGCAAATCTAAATCTAACAAATGATATAATTGAGTTTAAAAATTTTAATACAAAAAACCACCCTTTCAGGTGGCTTCTCTAGATAAATAATAAACTAACACTTTTTAATTGCATCCCTCGTATTTGTCTCCATACACTACAAATTCATAATTGCATTGTTCTTGCTCTGTAGTTGGATTTCCAAATGTTTTAAAATATCTTTCAGCTACTCCATCATATATTTCAAAATTTGGTTTACTTGCTTTTAATTTACCTAATTGATAGAATGAAATTGAGCAACTTATTACTAAAAATAACATTAATATTGTTTTCATTAGTTATAAGATATTTTTTCAATATAATATAAATCTCCATTAGTTTTTAATTGTTTCTTTTGAATTATTCTATTTGAGTTGTCATATTGATTTTCAAAATTATAATCCATACTTGAATTAACGCTATCAATTGCATTAACATTGTTTTTTGATAAATTTCTAGGATTAACTGCTTTTTTATAATAAATAATTAATTCTTTTAAACCTGCTAAATTTGAAAAGATATTGCTATTATTATCATATTGATACGTTACAGCTCCATTGCTTCCGTTTTCACTAATTAAATTATTACTATCTATTTCTAAACTTGAATTACTTGTTAATTGTACTTGATTAGTTGTTAAGTTAATTGATTCAGAAGATATACTTGTAATATTTCCACTATATGTATAAGTGTCTTTTTCTTTAGAATTATATCCAGTAAATTGTTTTTCTGAATAATCTAAAATACTGTTTGTATAATAAAAATCAACTTTATACAATAATTCTCCGTTTGGTTTATTAAACTCTATCTGCTCAACTTGATTATTACTATTGTAAATGAAATTTTCAGTATGCCCAGTAGAATAAGCTACTCTGTTTAATCTATTATTCTCAATAAATAATTTGTAGTTATTGTTTATATTCGTTTCAGTAAATCCAAAATCAACTTTTGCTGTTGGTGTTTCTTCTGTTATTATTTGTTCTTCTGTACTGTCTTTTTCACAACTAAACAATACAATGCTTACTAATGCTACTAATGTTACTTTTAATGTTTTCATAATTTTAAATTTAATAGGTTATTTTTTTTCTTTTTTAGCTTCTGTTTCTAAATAATTAATTACTTTTTCTTTGGCGATTTCTTTGCCACCATTTTTTTCAACTATCGATGTTTTAATGTAAACAGATATATTTACTTTTGGGTCGTCTGCAGGTTTTCTGCCAAGCTTTGGTTTTTTCTCATTCATTTTAAATAGTTAATTGTTAATATTAAATTCCATTATTCGAATATCTTTTTTAAAATTACTTTTTGTTTATCCAATAAAATGCAATTTCCAGATAAATCAATATAAAATTGATTTGAAATAATAGTGTCTTTATTTGTATAAAATTTTGTTTTTTTTGTACTTATTGATGCTGTAAAATATCCAGTTCTAAAGTAAATAGATGCTGTAAGATATATGATTATAACTAATAAAATGTAAATGATATTATTCTTTTTCATACATAGGAATTATTTTAAATATGTTGTTTTTGTCAATCAAAACTTCTTTATTATCAATAGTATTGATTTTATAGTAAGTTCTATATGCATTTCCCCAAAAACTTGCATTATCTAAATATTGAGATTCAATATAATCTAAAGCCTTAATTTCTTTAACATAAATATCATTTTTTTCAGTAAACTTTATTAAATAATATTTTATTTTATTTTTATGCCTTTGATTAAAAAAAAACAAAATTATTGACAAGAATATCGAAATAAATATAATGATGTGAATAAATGCTTCTAACTGATTTGGATTAATTGTTTCCATTTGTAATATTTTAAAATTCATAATATTTATTTATGTTTTATTCTTTATTTCTTTTACAAATATACACCTTTATTTTAAATAAAAAAACTTTTTTCAATCTTTTTTCATTTTTTTTTTCATTTGTAAAAAAACCTACTCGAAAGTAGGTCTTAATTTTATTTAATTATAAATTCAGAACGCCTATTAATAGCGTGTTCTTCCTCACCACATTCTTTATTTTCACAATTGATTAATGGTTTGGATTCTCCAAATCCTTTAGATTTTATACTATTTAGGTTAATTCCAAATTTTACTAAATACTCTTTTGTTTTATTAGCTCTTTTGTTTGATAATGATAAATTATAACTATCACTACCTCTAATATCAGAGTGAGCTTCAATGTATAAAATCCATTCAGGATGTTCTAATAACATTTTGCCAACTTTATCCAGTTCAATAAATGAATTACTTTCTATTTCATCTGAATTATATTTAAAATAAATAGGATTTGTAGGAATTAATATGTTACCATTCTTATCTGAAATTAAACCTCTACTGTTAACTGGCATTAATGAAATGTTTTTGTTGTGATTTTTATTATATTCTTTATCTGTTTCAATAAATTCATTATATTCAGCATAATAAGGCTCTGTACTTTCTTCTAAACTTGCTTTAAAAATAAGAAGTTTATCACATGGAAAACTAATTTCATATATTCCTTTATCATTTGTTTTTGTTGATACTTTATATTTGCTTTTGGAATCTTGAAGTAGTACTAAAACATTTTCTAAAGGTAAATTTGTTTTATTATTAATAATTACTCCTTTATAATGTTGCATACATGGAGATAACTTCATTTGTATATTTTTTTCAATCTCTCCATATTTTACATTATTTGTTTTAATTTTAATAATTGTGTCATTGTAAAGCTCTGCTTTAACTATTAATTCATATTCGTTGTTTCCTGAAACTTCATAAGAATAATTTCCTAGAAAATCAGGCTTAATTTCTACTGTTTCGTATTCATTTTTAAAAAAAGACTTGCTTTAGCAATTCCTTTTTTTGTTTTTTCATCTGAAACAATTCCATATAAATTTTGAACAATTTTATCAAGTTCTAAAGGTTTTGTTTCAATAAATGAATAAATATCATCATCGCCTTTTCCATTACCTCTATTAGAGGTAAAAACCCTTTTTTATCGATATTTTTATATCCAAAATCATCTGCAGATGAATTAACTGGATAGCCAACATTCATAATTCTTTTATATGTTTTAGATTCTTTATCATAAATCTTAGTATAAATGTCTTTACCTCCAAAACCAACATAACCGTTAGAAGAAAAATAAATGTTTTTATTACTATCAATATAAAAATTATCTTCATCATTTATACTGTTAACATCATCTACATTTATAACTTTATTGAAGTCTTGAACATTTACATAATAAATATCAAATCCTCCTTTACCATTAGGCATATTTGAAGAAAAATAAAGTCTTTTATTTTCAAAATCAAAAAAAGGTGTTTTACAAGAATATTCGTTACTATTAAAAGGTAATGATGTTAATTTAATTAAATTGCCATTATCGAAAGTTGCTTTGAATATTTTTGAAGTAATTATTTGGTCTTTCTTTAAAAAAATATTTTCATCTGGTTGAGAAGATGAAAAATAAATATCATCATTTAATCTATTAATAGTAATATCTGCATCGTGAAATTCTGTGTTTATTATACTTACATTATTTACGATGCTATCTTTACTCAAAAAATAATTATCAAGATAAGGCTGATTATTCCATTTATATTTTTTATTATCAATACCACTTGGACGAGTTGATGAAAAATATATTTTATCATTATATAGTACTGAGAAAATATCCGAGTATTCAGTATTAATCGCCTTTATGTTTTTTATTAAATATCTATTTCCTATTTTTTTTATGGTTTCTAAATCTTCAAAATTTTTATCAAGATCAATTACATTGTCTTCATAAAATTCTTTTAATAAAACATTTGCCAATGAATCATTTCCAACAGCTTTTAAACAATGTGAATAGGCAAATTTATTTCTATCTGAAAATTCTTTAATATCCATTATTTTTTAAAATATGGATAAGCAGAATTATAATCATTATTATAATAATATGCTAAAGCTATTAATTCATTTTCTGTAATATTTAAACCTTTTTCTACTTCTTTATCTTTTAATAATTTTATTACAGAATGGTAATTTTCTTTATCAAATATTCTATCTATTTTCTTTTGAGAAAAACTATTACCGCTATATATTATAGCGGTTAATAGTATAATTATTGTTTTTTTCATATTATTTATTTAAAAATATAAAATGTTGTGTTGGTTCTTTTGTTGCATCATTATAGTACATAATCAAGTAATAAATACCTGCAGGTAATATGTTCCCATTTAGTTTACCATCCCAATTTTTTCCTTGAGTTATTTTTGAACCATATCTATCATAAACTTCTATACTGTAATTTGGATAATAAATATTTCCATTTACTATGTTATAAATGTCATTTACACCATCATTATTAGGAGAAAATCCATCTGGAATAAGAAAATCACATCTTTGAATTACAACATTGATTTCTAATCTTTCTGACGAAGTACAACCATTAGCATTATATGCTTCTGCAAAATAAGAAACTCCATTTTCTAAAATGGTTGTTATTGGTAAACTGATTGTTGAATTTACACTATCATACCAATTTATAAATTGATAATTAAGAACTAAATCAGCTATTGTAACTATCTCTGTATGACAAAATATTTGTGTCAATTCTCCTTCTAAATTAGGTAACATTTCAACAGTAAAAGAATCCGTAACGTTTCCCGATGAAACTACAGTAGCGCATGAAGTCGAAGAACTTGAAACAGTATTTATACTGATAGTAGTAGCTCCTGAATTTGAAAGTACTGCAGATGGAATACTAAACGTTCCAGTTCCTGAATTAAATACTACAGAGTTGGCTACTTGATTACTCGCATTCGCTCCTGTTAAAGTATAAGCAATATTATAATTTCCATTTGCTAATGTTGAACTGTTAAAAGTTACAGCTCCATTAGTTCCTAAACATAAAGGCTCACTTACAACAACGTTATTCGTTCCTGATAAATTAGGTAACGTTCCAACAGTAAAAGAATCTGTAACGCTTCCTGATGAAAAATTAGTAAAGCAAAATTCAGGTGTTGAAATTGTAAGAATTTCAATATTAGTTAAACCTGAATTAGAAAGCATTACAGATGGAATGCTAAACATTCCAGTTCCTGAACTTATAACAACATTTATAGAATTACCTAAAGAATTATTAGTACCAGTAATATTATAATCAATTATATAGTTTCCATTAGCTAATGTTGAACTGTTAAAAGTTACAGTTCCATCACTTCCTAAACATAAAGGTTCACTTACAAGTACATTATTTGTTCCTGAAATATTAGGAAAATAATTTACATTAAAACTGTCTGTTACATTTCCTGATGTATAAGAAGAAGTACATGAATTAAATTCATCTGAAACAGATGTAATCTCTATTGTAGTAGTTCCTAAATTTGAAAGTACTGCAGATGGAATACTAAACGTTCCAGTTCCTGAACTTACAACAACATTTACAGAAAAATTACCAGTATTATTTCCAGTTAAGGTATAATTAATAATGTAGTTTCCATCTGTTAAGGAAGACGAATTAAATGTTGCATTCCCATTATTTCCTTGACAAATATTTAGAACATCTATGGTATTTGTTGTTCCTAAAATATCAGGAGAAAATCCAACAATAAAACTATCTGTAAGTTCTCCTGTTGAGAAATCATAAGAACAATTAGCAGGATTAATTATAGAATTAATTTCAATTATAGTATTTCCTGAATTTGAAAGTACTGTAGATGGAATACTAAATGTTCCAGTTCCTGAACTTATTACTACTCCTGTAGCTACTTGACTACTCGTATTTACTCCTGTCAAAGTATATGCAATATCATATGTGCCATCTGAAATTCCTGAAACATCTAAAGTTACAATTCCATCATTTCCTAAACATAAAGGTTCACTTACAAGTACACTAGGAGTTCCAGTTGGTGCATCAATATCTGCAACAACAATTACTCTATTAAATGTTGAGCCTTCCAATACTATGGAATATCCTAAATTATTAGAAAGACCAGCATAATTAGTTCCTAAAGCTGTTGAATTTGACCTACAATCTTGATTAGTTACTGGAGATAAAGTGTAATAATCTAATTCGTTAAATGCCATAATAGCTATGAAATAATCTCCTGGAGGAATATTAGCAGAAGTAGGAATATCAAAACCATCTACAGGATTAGAGGAATTTGTATTATCAACTATATCAGTAAAAGAATATACTAAAGTAGCAGTAGCACCATATCCACTGTATATGCCTATAGTTGCTTGATATAATTTATTAGTACCATTAATATTGCCATGAATATTATATTGAAAAAGAGAAGTGCCATATGTTCCATTATAGCCTGAAGAGGAATAGCTGAATCTATCAAGAAAAATTTCTTTAAAGTCTTTTTGACAAATAGTATAAGTTCCACCAAAACCGCCTGTACTAATTTTAGTATAATTAACTGGATATTCAGGCATAAACATTAAATCTTGAGCAAATGTATTTGGTTGCGGGTCATTATTAAAAAAGAAAAAATCATTTATAAAAGTTGAGTGAACAGAACCTACACCACAAGCAGAAGAACTATTATATACAGTTGCTGATGCTATTCTTAAAGTATTGTCATATTGTGTTATGTTATTTAATGGCACTGAGAAAAGACCAATTCCTCCACTAAATGAAATTGGATAACAAACTGCTGAAACTCCTGAATTTGAGGTGTCGTGTATATTAGAGTTAACAAGGATTCTCCAATTACCATTTGGAACAGTAGAATGATTATACCTGAAATTAATAGAAGTACATGTTCTAGAAACTTCTGAAATTGTTTGAGAAGATAAATAATTAATGCTAAATAGCATAAATAAGAAGAATATAAATTTTTTCATATATTAAGATTTAAAAAAATCGAGGAGATTTATTATTAACATTATACAAATCAAAACTATATAATAGTATGATTTCATGTGAACCACTATTAAATTTGGATAAATTATTTAAAGAATAATCGTATGAATATCCAATTTTTAAGTTTTCTGTTACTAACAGGCTAGTTAAAATATTTACAGAAGAATTGATTCTGTAGGATGCACCAATTTCAAACTTTTCATTAAATAAGAAGTTAGAATTAATGTCGTAAGCAATTTTTCCATAATTGGACGTTTTAATTAAAATGATGGTTTATATTTTAAATTTCTATTTAAATCTAAAACAATACCACCAGTAAGATAATAATGTAATTCTTCACTTGCTTTTGAATATATATTATCTTGTTTATTAAGGTAAGATGATTTAAGTAAATTTGGCACAGAAATTCCTAAATACTTATCTTTAGAATAGTAATAAATTCCAGTTCCAACATTAGGATAAATTCTCGACTGATTTTCATTAAACAATTCATCTGAAAATTGGTCTCCACTTTCCAATTTAAAACCATTAAAATTAATGTTAAGCATATTAAGACCTCCTTTTATACCAAAAGATAATTTATTATAATTATCTAAATTCAAAATGTAAGCATAGTCAAAAGTTATTTTGTTTTCTTTCAAAACTCCTTTTCCAATATTGTCATTAAAAAATGTAACACCTAACTCTGATTTATCATTTAAAGCATAATGTGCGAAAAAAGTAGATGTTTGTGGAGCTCCACTAATATTAATCCATTGTTGTCTATGCAACAATCCCATTTGTAATTTATCAAAATTACTAGTAGCGTAAGCAGGATTTACAACACTCAAATTATACATGTAATTTGTAAATTGTGCATCCTGTTGAGAAAATGATTTTAAGTAGGCTAAAATCAAAATTAAATAGATTCGTTTACTCATAAAAATTAAATTAAATTAAGGCGCAAATATATACAATTATTTCATTATAGTGTACTTTTTTTGTAATATAGTGTACTTTTACATTAAGGCAATTTTTTTAACTATAATATTTAACTTCTTATTGTTAAGTAATTTTCTTACTTTCTTTTTCGGACTTTTCACTCAATATCTTTTATCTGCAGTATTTCTAGAAAGCCGAGCGCAAAAATTTAAAACTGGGCTTCCAGTTCCTTACAGATCAGTTATTAAATTTTGCCCTCGTTTAAGCGGAAATTTTCTGTAAAAATTGAAATTCGGAATAAGTTTTTGCAAAACACATTCCGAATTTGTTCCCAAGCTCCACCAAAAAAAAGCAAGTGTTTACAACACTTTCAGGCGTTTTATATCTTGGTTAAATTTATGGCCAAGTATAGCCAATTTAACCAGGAATAAAACGAACGATAATTTTTTAGCTGCAGGACCATTTTACAATTAAAAATTGACATGGTACTGCTGCTAAAAAATAGAAGTAATTTATTATAATTTCTATTTCTCCACTCCTGATATTTTGGTTTATTATATCTTGAGTAAATCGTTTTGCCCAGTAAAACTAAACAAAGGTCATAAAATCGATTTTAAACACAATTTTGCAACAAGCCTTAAAAAGTATTCTAAAGCTTCTTTCCGTTCCTACAAGAAGCTAAGAATACTAAATTTA
>JAAURU010000131.1 GCA_012032075.1 Flavobacterium sp. | reverse complement strand
GGGTGTTTTCCGGTCCGGCGATGCGACGCTTCCCACCACGTAGATGTCTTCTTCTCCCTCTTCTTCTTCTCCCTCTTTCCGGCTTGGGTCTCTTGGTTGCTTTTTCCTCGTGAGGAGGAGGAGGAGTGGTTGTTGTTACGTTTTGAGCGGCCGGCGGCGATGCCGGCGGCCGATTCCCGCGGGGGGGTGTTGGTGAGGTTCTGAGGCTTCGAACCTCGGGACCTCTCTGGGCGGCGCCAGGCTGCGCCGTTTTTTTGTCGCCGTTTCGAGATCCAAATTTCCGTAAACGATTTTCCATTTTTCTGAATTGAAATCAAGTAGATAAATGGTATCAATTGCACCCGGTGAATAGGTTTCGTAAATCTCAATTTTTTTACAGTTTGAGGTAAATTAGCATATATTTTTTCAATTTCTAAAAGATAATCTAAATCTTTTTCAAGTGTATATGAAAGTATATAGGGTATAATATAAGAAGAAGGATTCTCTTTAGAAAACTTTAAATTTATTAATAGTTCAACCTTTTCGTTTTTAACATAAATTGATTGGAGGGAATCTATTTTTCTATTTATTAAATTTAAAGCAGAAGTATCATTAACAGTTTTTTTATTATTAAAACATTCACGAAGTAAAATAGCGGTATTCTTTTGAGTATTAAAAAAATCAAATTTAAGTTTATTTAACTCTTCATATTCTTTTTGTGATTTAGAACCATTAAAACTTATAATTTTAAAAGAATCTGGCTCTATAGTAACATACATTTTATTAGGTTCAATAAAAATTTTTATTAAGTTATCTTCATCAAAAAATTTCTTAGGATTTTTTACTAAACTAGCTATTGAGGGTGATTTAATTTTACCCTTAAAAAAAAATGAGTTTTTAATTATATCAATTGAGTCTGTCACATTAATTCCCAATTCATTCTGGTATAATAAGTATATCTTTTTATAAACTACATTTGAAGAAAATTTACCATTTAATTCGAAATTATTATTCATTTTTTTATTACTCCCATATGAAAAATTCATAAAGAGCAATGATGTAAATAAAAAAACAAATTTTAATATATTTAATAACATGTTAAAATAATTATTTAAAAGTAAATTTTAAATCAAAAAACAATTTAAACTAAAATAAATAAAAGGAAAGTAAGTCTTTCCTTTTATTTATTGATTTACCAAGGCTTACAAAGCCCCTCCTGTGGATTATCTGATTTAGGCCTACAGTTAGGACATCCATCACTAGTTCCACAACCCCAGTCACTTGTACAAGTTCTATCACATGAAGGATACTTCACTCTTCCTCCAAACATTTCTCTCATTTCATTTCTAGAAAGAGTATTTTTTACATCTTTTAAACTAATTTTTTTCATAATTATTATTTTAGGATTTACTAAAAACAAATAACCATATAAATCTTTAACTAACAAAATATTACTATTGCGAATATTTTGCGTATTTTCGCAATAATAAGTTTTACAGTATGGAGAAGATTAAATTAATTGAGGCTAGAAAACAAAAAGGCTTTTCGCAACAACAAATTGCCGAACATCTTTGTATCGATGTTTCTAATTATAGTAGAAGAGAAAAAGGACAAGTAAAAATAAGTAGTAATGAATGGGAAAAAATTGCCTCTCTTTTAAAAATCCCTGTTGAAGAAATTTTTGAAAGTGAAGAATCGATGATTTTCATATGTAGAGATAATGCAACAGGAAATTATCAAGGCAATAATCACATATACTCTATTCCAGAATATTTATTGGAAAACCAAAGAAAATACATTGCTAAACTAGAGGAAGAAAATATTTCCTTAAAAGAAGAACTCAAACTTTTAAATACAAAATTATCTCAAAAATAAAACACAAAACCCAGTTCATAACTTAAACTGGGTTTATAATCAATCTTAAATTTTATTTTATTTATTCCACAATAATCCTCTTAACCGTTTTTGCTCCATCTAAAGTAGCTTGAACTAAATAAATACCTTTGGTTAAACCAATTAAAGAAATACCGTTATTATATTTTGTATTTTCAATAACTGTTCTTCCTGTTAGGTCTATTATTTTATACATAATTCCGTTGGTTTCCACTCCTTTAAAGTAAAGTATATCTTTTGCAGGATTTGGATAAACCACTAATGAATTATCTAATGTTTGATTGGTTAAACCTAATGTTCCACTTACAATAGTAACATTATAATCTTCGGTTTCTCCAGCAAATCCACCAGCTAATAAAACACAAGGATCTGGAATAACAGCACCTACATATAAATAACGTAATCGTAATCGACTTGATGTTGTAAGTGTAGCATTTGCAGGAACCGTAAAAGGAATTGTTCTAGTTATATTAAACTGACTAGAACCACCACTTTGAATATTTCCTAATAATTCATTTGGTGCTTCCCATTGTAAATTATTATTAAAATCCATATAAGCTGCAAAATGATTATCGGTAAAGAAAGAATTAAAGCTAACTTCTAAGGTATAGCTTTTACCTGTTTCAAGCGTAATATTTTGGTCGGTAGAGTTTTGATATAAAACTGATTGATTACTTGAATTATAACTAAAAATAGGTGTATTATTAACATCTAAAATTCTAGTTAAGGTTATTTTTCATTTGGTGTTCCACTTACTTGTGGTGTGCAATAATTTGGAGCATCTACAAAAAGCATTTTGTAATCTTGTGTATTCCATCTTGTCCTCCGTTTAGCAAACAAGCATCTGGAATATTTTGTCCTTGTTCTAATACTCTTACTCTTAATCTTCCAGGTAAACTACTAGCAGTTAAAGGGACTGTAAACGTAATCGATTTTGTTACATTACTAGCAGTGCTAGTTTGCTGGAAACTTCCTATTAGTTCGTTTGCATCTGCCCAACTTGTATTGCTATTATAATCTAAATAAGCAGCACCATGACTATTGGCAGTCAAATTATTGGCAGTCAAATTTAGAGTATAAGTTTTTCCTTTTTGTAGCGTAATATTTTGATCTAAATACTGCTGATAAACAGCAGTATTTCCACTTGTATCATTTGTAAAAACCACATTATTATTACTATCCAATATTTGTACAGTAGTATATTTTTGATTTACAGTCGTTGTAGAAAGAGTAGGTTCGCAATAAGTAACACAAGAAGAGGTTACACCAGCTGGTAAAGGAGCATAAAAAGCCGATCTTCCATGAGTACCTGCAAAAATTGTTTTGGAACAATAATTTATTACTAAAGAAGATACATGAACATGAGGCAAAGCACCATATTCAATCCAATCACTCATGGTATCATCTTTGTAATACACTCCGCTGTCAGTTCCTACAAACAAAGCACCTGCTGCTCCACCTTTAAGTGCAACTATAGCTACCGTTGGGCCATTTGGTAAAGTTCCTGATATATTTGTCCACGTTTGTCCACCATTAATAGATTTATATACTTTTTCTCCAGCAACATAACCATGTATTCCTAAATAAACTACCAAAGGATCTATTGGGTCAACCGCAATATGGAAAGAACCTCTAGAACCAGGGAAATTATAAGTATTCCATGTTGTTCCTCCATTACTAGTTGCATAAAACTTTTTATTTGCAGAACCGTTATTAAAATCTCCTAAAATATCTCCAGCATAAAAAGCGCCTCCATATAAAGCATAAATATAATTAGAATTAGAAGGTGCTACAGTAAGTGCTTGCATATTATTTCCTGAAAAATTTGGACTTATTGCTTGCCATGAGTTTCCTCTATTAGTTGATTTATATATTCTTTTGTAACCAATATAAATTGTATTTGGGTTATTAGGATCTAGAAGATAAGGTGTTAACCATTCTCCGTTTCCAGAACCATCAACATTACTACTCAATGTGTTAATTGCTTGTGTAATTCCTGTTCCTGCACCATTTACCTCTCTAATTACAGTTCCGTTTTGATAGGAACCATATAAAACTCCTAAATCTGAAGGGTCAATTTCTTGTCCCATTCCATCACCTGTAGGAGTTACAGACCTCCAATTCCCTTGTGGTGTTCTATATACGTTAGCATTATCTTGAGAACCACCAGAAACCCTGTCATAAGCATCTTGACCCACAGCAATATCATAAAACTGAGTAATTAATAAGCCATTATTTCTGTCAGTAAAAGCATTATTAGGTTCATTGTATTCATATAAACCACCATCATTACAAAATAAATTACATTTGGTTTTAATGGATTAGTGTAAGCTTCCATGAAATCTACATGAACATCTGGGTTAACAGTACCTAAAAATTTATTTAATTGGATTTCAAAACTAGCTCCATCACTATCAGAACGATTGTGAGATTGAAAACCAGCATAAATTCGAGAAGCATTATTTTGAGATAAAAATAATGAGCCTGTATCAATATCTTGAACACCATCTATTGTATTTGCTGCTGCTAAATTTACTGTTCCTATAAACTGGGAACCACTCATAGTATATTTTTCAATAATATCGTTGTGACTAAAATAAACTTTTTCAGCATCTGCAGCAGATACAGTCAGTAACATATCGCCACCAGAATTTGTAAAATTAACTATAGCAGTAAAAGTTGTTCCACCATCAGTACTTTTAAATAATTGCCCATTACCTGTAGTAGGTGAATTATGAACTAAGGCATAAACTATATTTGGGTCTCCAGGTTTTAAGATTACATCTCGTACATTCCCATTAAGTACTTTTGTTCCTGTTTGCATTCCATCTAAAGTTCTATACAAACCATCTGAAAGAACAGCAATAAACATTTTATTACTGTTTGTAGGATCAGCAATCATTTCATATATCTGCTTATTTTGATCAACTGAATAATTCAAAAAAGTATTTTGCCAAGTTGCTCCATTATCAGATGTTTTGAAAACCCCAAAACTTCTAGAATTTCGTCTTCCACCAGTAGCAACATACAAAGTATTTGGACTAGATTGATTCACAACAATTTTACTCACTGCAAGTGTAGGTAATAAATCACCAATTACAGTATAAGAAGCTCCACCATCAGTAGTTTTCCAAACACCACCTACTCCTGCTCCAACGTAAAAAGTGTTTTCTTGAGTAGGATGAAAAGCAACTGCACTTGTACGTCCTAATCCTGCTTGATTTCCTAAATAAGTAGCTGGTCCAATATTTTTCCATATTACATTAGGATTAATTGTTCTCGATGAAAAAGTTTTTTTTGATTTTTTTTCTTTTTCTATTTCTAGCTTCTTCATACAATACTCTATTATCAAAAAAGGAACCATCTGGTGTTAATCTTGCATTATAAAAATGCAATATCCTTTGGAATTTAGTTAAATCATTATCTTCATATTCATCCTTTTCACTTATTTTCTCATTGCCTGTTAAATGTTTCATTAGTTCTTTTTTGAACCATATTTTTTAGAGAAATAAGTTTTAGATTTAGTTATAAATTCATTAAAATCTTTAGATTCACTAGCAATTTCATCAATAGAAGTTTGACCAAATGAAAGTGAACAACTAAATAAAAATAATAAGATTACTGTTTTTTTGGTTGGAAAATAAGGGATTTCATGATACTAGTTTTTATACTAACAAATATAATTGAAATTATTCAATTGAATTAGTAGTATCTTTTTGCAAAATGATACTATATTAGTTTATTCCTATAGATATGGATTAAAGTTGTATTTTTATAGTGTAAATAAATAATATAATTACTTACCTATCATCATTCCAAATTGCAATGTGATAAAAGTCTTACCTACAACTCCAAAAACCCCAGAAAAATTTGAATCCATAATTTTGTTCATAATCGATCTTAAGTTGGTCTATTTCTAATGACGTAATGAAGAGTTTTGCTCGCTTATTGTTTATTTCTTTATTCAAGTTTGAATATTTTGTGTAATATACAAAAAGATTATTCTTGTATGGGGTTTTAGGATCATTACAGGTAGAACCACGATATATATTATCATGAAGTAAAGCTACATCTCTAGGATGAACATTTCCTTTTTTAATTTCTTTTAACCAAATATCTTCTAAAGTATTATAACTGCAGAAGTTATGAATCATAAGCAAATATATCATTTCTTGTGATAAAATTTGATCATCACTTTTAAAATAGTATAATTTTTTATACTTTTTTATACGTTCATATAAATCTTTATATTTTGAATTCGAATCTTTAAAAACTGTAGAATCTTGAATCCCAAGTAATTTTTCACCAGGAAATCCTTTTTCTCGAATAAACTCTTCAATTTTTAAAAATGACTTTCTCTTTTTTACATCATATAATCTCCTGTTGGGAGTTTGTTTATCTAATTGGTCTTGAATACCAAAAATGTATAGCGTATTTAGGTACTCTAAATCTATTTTTTTTAGATATTCTTTCTTTCTAGCTGTATGCTCTTTTATTAAATTCTTATCAATAAGTAACTTTTTCAAATCGGGTTCAAAAAGTTTAATCCATCTTAAATGATCAAGTTTTAATCCATAATCAAATCCTTTTATTAGATATTTTTTATAGTCTTTTTTTGAGAAGTAAGCTATTTGAGCTGCATTGATTGCATCTTTGACAAAAATAAAATCAAAATCTTCAAATGTTTTATCGTAATAATACAAAGAACTATCTACATTATTTTCTTTTAAAAAGAAAACTTCAGCTTTGTTTATTTGTTTATGATAGTAAGTATAATCTTTTTTTCTTGTCCAAAAACAAAAATTGAAAAGAATAAAATTAAAGCTTTTACAAGATTTTTTAGCATATTATTAATTTAATAATTAGAAAGCGGATGAAGGAATAGATATTAATAATTAAGCTGAGTAATTCTCTAATTCCGTTGAGAATTCTAACGCCTCTAATTCTAAAGAAGATTCTTTCTTCTAGAAAATTCTCAATCATATTTATATCTAATTTCAGATTAAGCGTCGCTGTAAGTATATTAAGAATAGATTTAAGAAATTCTTAGAAGAAGTATCTCTAGATCTTAATAAGATTTAAGAATTATTCATCCGTATGAAATGATCTGAAATAATAAGTAATTAAGACGTAAACGTACTACGGTATCTTCGTACTAGCACCTCACCGATCTATTCAGATAAAGATCTGAAAGAAATAAAGAACTACGCTGCCGGCTGGAAGACTTACTTTCAGATCCTAGCGAAGTCTCTAAATAATATTCGTAGTATCGTATTTATAGTCACTTCTCTCTATAAAAAGACTTTAATTAATTAGAATATTAGAATTAATAGTTCTAAGATCTATATAGATTTTCTTAATTAATATAGAAATCTAATTTCGAATCTTATTAATTATAAAGCTTAGACGTTCTAATATCTTAAATTTATTTAATAAAGAAAGAATTAATCTATATATAATTTAATTACGACTATTAAGAATATAAAATATAATATTTCTACTCTAATCGAAGATGAGATAAAAGTATAAAGACTGCTTAATTCGCTCTATTCTAAAATACGTCGAAAGATTCTTAGAGATAATAAGAAAATCATCTTCCGTAAATAGATAATCGCTGTAATATAATAATAAAAGAAATTTAAAAAGAATTCGAGAATTTAGAGCTTTAAAAATATCTATAATAAAAGAATAATTTCTTAAAATAAATATAGAAAAGATAACGGATTAAAGTCTTAAGAAGTATTTAAAAATATCTCTAATAATTTTAATAAGATTAATAAGAGGAAGACTGAAGTCTGCTTTCTCTACGATAAAATCGGATATCTTATTTATAAATATCGCAGTAAAGAAAAAGAACGGAGTTATAAAATTTATTTAGAAGAGTGTAGTAATTATCTTTTAGTATATAAAAAATTAAAGACCGATATTATATATACGTCCGTGGCGTTAGATATATATTTAATCGATATAAAATAGAATTAATATATAATTATTTAGATTCAGCTCTATAATAGAAATAATAATAAATCCGTATTAATATTATTTAATATAAATATTTAAATAAATTTTCTAAATTAATAGCTGATTATTAAGAAGAATTAATAAGAAGAGTATATACTAATTAAGATCGCTATAATAAATAATTATTTTATTATAGTTTATAGATATTATTATTTTAAGATTTAAATTACTGCTTCTTAGAGAGAAATATAATAATAAAAGAATAGATTTCTTAATTATAGATATAAAGAATTATAATCTTATTCTTAATTAATTTTAAATCTATAATATAAATTTAAAATATAATTTATAGAGAATATCTGAGAGTATTATAAGAGTATTATAATATAAATTATAAGTATCGAAGAAATAAGAAAGAAAGAGGAAAATAGTGATCCGATCTTTCTTTTATATTTCTATCCGACGACTTTTCTAAACGACTTAGTGTAGAATATTCTTAGATAGAGTGTGGAAGATTTCGAATCTACTACTTACTCTATTTAGATGAAGGACGTGAAATTATCTAAGAAGTATAAGAAATTCGCGGATGTCTTTTCGGAGAAAGAAGTATTTAAATTTCCGAATTCTATAATCGTAGAATATTTAATCCCGATCGAGAAGAACGGAAAAATCTTCTATATGATCTATTTATCGTCTATTGGAAAGAAAAGCTGAAAAATTCTATAGAGTTATCTTAATATAAGTATGAAGAAAGAATAAATTAACAATCTCCGTAATCTTCTA
>JAAURU010000130.1 GCA_012032075.1 Flavobacterium sp. | reverse complement strand
AGTTTGAGTATCATTAATTATGGTGCTACAATTACAAATCTTTTTGTTCCTGATAGAAACGGCAATTTAATTGACATAATCGTTGGGTTAAAACAACCTGAAGATTACATTGGTAAACCCTACTCAAAAGTAAAATTGTATTTAGGAAGTAGTATTGGAAGATATGCAGGTCGAATTTCCAAAGGACAGTTTCAGATAAAAACTAAAACATATAAAATAAATCATAAAGATGGAGTTCATCTTCATGGAGGGAAAGGCTTTGATGAACGCTTTTGGAACATCGAAGAACTAAAGGAGAATTCGGTTACAATGAGTTATTTTAGTGTTCATCTAGAAGAAGGTTACCCAGGAAATTTAAAAGTCTATGTGAAATATGAATTGACTGATGATAATACATTAAATATAAATTATACTGCAACTTCTGATGAGGTAACTCCTGTAAACCTAACTTCTCATCCTTATTTGAATCTAAATGGTCAAGGTTCTGTTTTAGCGCATGAATTGTTTATTAATAGCAATCAATATTTAGAAGTAGATGAAAAATTATTACCAACAGGTAAAATCTTAGACTCAAAAAACACTCCTTTTGATAGAACAAATGTAGTTTCAATAAATAAAAAATAATTTTTCAGGATTTGATGATACTTTTGTGTTAAAAAATGAAGAATTAAAAGCTTCTTTATATGCTAAAGAAAGTGGAATAGAAGTTAAGTTATATGCAATCAACCTGCAATGGTAGTATATACTCCAAAAAATTTCCTGATTTACCATTAAAGAAGATTTTGCTTCTATTGGGTTTCCAGCAATTTGTTTTGAACCACAAAACTTTCCCGATGCTCCGAATAATCCTCATTTTCCAAATTCAATATTGGAATCAGGAAAAACTTATAGAAATGAAATCAAATATAGATTCAGTACAAGAAAATAATTTGTAATATTTTGAAATAAAATTATAATTCAATATATAAATTTAACAATAAGCTTTATTTTTGAGAGAAATTTAAGATAAATAACAATTAAATAATGGTTGAAAAGAAAATAAAATACTTAGTAGTCTTCTTATTCGCTTTCATGAATTCGTTATTGTCTCAAAGCAAATTTGAAAATTACCAATTTAGAATAATTAAAGAAGCTACATCAAAACGTGCTATTGCAACAATAGTTCAAGATAAATATGCATTTACTTGGGTAGGTACAAATGGTGCAGGATTATTTCGATATGATGGAGTAAATTATATTGGTTACGAATACAATCCAAAAAAAACTGGCTCTGTAAATAGTAATTTAATTTATGCCACTTTTGTAGATTCAAAAAATAATTTATGGGTTGGAACTGATGAAGGTTTGTGTCTGTACAATAGAGATTTAGATAATTTCACAAAAATAAAAATCGAAGATGTTGTTGCAGAAGGATATTCAGAACCTATTTCTGTAAAATGCATCATTCAAGATAAACAAGATAATTTAATTATTGGAACTTTAGGATATGGTTTGATAAAATTAGATGTGAAAACATTAAAAGCAACAAGAATTGATTCTGAACTTTTAAATCGATTTAATTTTCAAATTAATGCAATTTCAAAAAATAAAAAAGGAGAGATTTTTTTGGTTCCAATTATGGATTGTTTTCTCTAAATACAAGCTATAAGATAAATCAAATTTATAAAGATAAGTTTAAAAGAGTACCAATTACCGAATCAATTGAATCACTTACAATTGATAAAAACGAATTTATTTGGGTTGGAACGTCATCAGATGGTTTATTTAAAGTAAAAACCGATAATGATAGTTATCTGTTTCAAAATTTCTCTATTACTAAGAATAAAATTCTTTCTTTAATTAAAACTAATGAAAACTTTATTGTTTGTGGAACAGAAAATGACGGATTAATTATCGTAAATAATTCAGGAGAAGTAGTTGAAAAATACCTTCATAGTAAATATGATAATTACAGTTTAAAATCAAATTCAGTTTGGTCTTTATTTCAAGATAATGAAAATAGAATTTGGATTGGCTACTATAATAAAGGATTAGGTGTTTTTGATAAACCTAATAATAAGTTTAATGCTGTTGAATCATTGTTGAATAATGATAACTCATTACAAACTAGTTCAGTCACTTCAGTTGTGAAAGACAAATCTGGGAATTTATTAATTAGTAGTGAAGGTGGTGGAATTGATATATTTAACCCAAATGATAAGAGCATTATTCATGTAAATAAAATCAATCAAAAATATTATGCTGGCTTAACTGCAAATGATATTCAAACTATTTTTATTGACAGTAAACAAAATATTTGGGTAGGTAGTTGGAATCAAGGAATTTTCTATCTAAAAAACGGTACTAAAAACTTTATCAATTACACAACTGCTACTTCCGAAGGACTAAAATCTAATAGAATTTTTAGTTTTTCTGAAGATTCGAAAGGAAGAATATGGATTGGTACTTTTATTAGTGGATTACATTATTACGACCCTAATCAGGGTAAATTCTACAATTGCAATTTTGAATCTTTAATTGATGATAATGTTAACATAACTTACATTCGTAAAGTATTTGTTGATTCTGATGATGTTTTATGGGTTGGAACTATTTCAGGATTATATCAAGTAAATATCAAAATGGGAATAATTTCAAAGTGGTCTCTTTAAAAGATCAAATGATTAAAAATCTAAAAAAACACAATAGTATTCAAACCATTTTATCAATTTATGAGTCAAATGATAAGACAATTTGGATTGGAACAGATGGTGCAGGATTGTTTACTTATGATAAAAAAAAGAAAACGTTTTATAATTATAATGATTTTCCTAATTTCAAAGAAAAATCAGTACGTTCTATAATTTCAGATAATAATGATTGTCTATGGATTAGCGGTGGTTCTGGATTGTCAAAATTAGATTTTAAAAACAACACAACTATTAATTATACGGTAGATGATGGACTTTTGGTAAACGAATTCAATAATAATTCTGTTTTTAAAGATGTAAATGGGGAATTATATTTTGGCAGTTATGAAGGAATGATTTATTTCAATCCAAATCAAATTGAAAAAAATGGAAAAGAACCTTTATTGTATTTTAGCGATTTTAAATTGTTTAATAAATCAGTAGGACCAAATGAAGATTCTTCACCATTAAAAAAAGTAATTTCCGAAACAAAATCAATAACCTTAAACCATTCACAGTCAGTATTTACAATAGAATATGTAGGAATAAATTATAATTTTTCTGGTAAAAATGAATATGCTTATTATTTAGAGGGTTTTGAAGATGATTGGAATTATGTAGGTAAAAATAGAACTGCAACTTATACAAATTTAGAAGCTGGTGATTATGTTTTTAAAGTGAAATCAGCGAATAGATCAGGATATTGGAGTAAACAACCTCTTGAATTGCATATTAAAATTTTGCCACCTTGGTGGAAGACTTACATAGCTTATTTTATTTATGCAACTTTGCTAGTTTTTTTAATTTTTTATTTTAATAAAATTTACCAAAATCGATTTAAAGCTAAGCAAGCTATAGTTTTAGAAAGAGAAAAGGCAATCCAATTAGAAAAATTAAATAATAAAAAATTACAATTTTTTACTAATATTTCTCATGAATTTAGAACACCTCTTACATTAATTATCAATCCTCTTGAAGATATTCTGAAAAATAAAAATGAAGATTTACCAAATGAAGTTTATAGTAAATTAAAAACAATACATAAAAGTTCAGATAGGTTATCAAGATTAATAAACGAATTAATGGATTTTAATAAACTACAGTTTAATAAGATTTCATTACAGGTAAAAAAAATAGAAATAATAAGTTTTACAAAAGAGATTATAAGTTATTTTGACGAAGAATCTTTAAATAGAAACATAAAAATAAACTTTAGTTCATCTTATGATAAATTTAAAGATTGGTTAGATCCAAAAATGTTGGAAAAAATTATTTTTAATATAATTTCCAATGCTTTTAAATTTACTCCAGACAACGGTTTGATTAACGTAACCATTGAAAAGCAAGAAAATACTTTACAAATTAATAATAAATTTGTTCCAAGTTTTTCAATTGCTATACAAGATACTGGTTCTGGTATTGATAAAAAAGATATAAAAAAGATATTCGATAGATTTTATCAAGTTAATAATTTGAATAAAGTTTATTATGGTAGTACAGGAATAGGCTTGGAAGTAGTAAAAGAATTTGTGGAATTACATAAAGGTAAAATTGAAGTAGATAGTAAAGTGGGTGAAGGAACAAAATTTACTGTTACATTCCCAATAGGTAAAGATCTCTATAATGATAATGAAATAAGTAATGAACCTTTTGATTCCAACCAAGTTAAAAATAAAATTTTTATTGAACCAAATAATGAAAAAGTTTCTACAGTACATCAAGAGCAAGAAGAAACTAAGATTTATACTATTTTAATTGTTGAAGATAATTCTGAACTAAGAAACTATCTAAAGCATGAATTAAAAAAACAATATAAAGTTATAGTGGCTGAAAATGGTAAAAAAGGATATGAATTAGCTATTCAAAAATTACCAGATTTGATTATTACCGATGTAATTATGCCAGTAATGGACGGATTAGAGTTGTGCAAAAATATAAAAGGAAATCTAAAAACGAGTCATATTCCACTACTAATGCTTTCTGCAAAAGCTATGATTAAGGACAGATTAGAAGGTATCGATTCTGGAGCAGATATGTATTTGAGCAAACCTTTTGATTTAGATATTTTAAAATCAAGTTTAGCACAATTAATTACAAGTAGGCAAATACTATTTAATAAGTTTTATACAGGGATTACTAATCAAGGTAAAGAGAAAACAACCACACTTGATAATGAATTTATTCAAAAAGCATTACATTTTATAAATGAAAATATTAGCGATTCGCAATTAAGTGTTGAATTGTTATCTTCAAAAGTCTTTTTAAGTAGAAGTCAATTGTATCGTAAAATAAAAACGCTTACAGGTGTGTCTGTAAATGAATTTATTAGAAATGTTAGACTAGAAAAAGCAAGGAGCTTAATAGAACAAGGTAATAGTAATATAAATGAAATTAGCTACAAAGTGGGTTTTACGTCTCCTTCTTATTTTACAAAATGTTATAAAACAAAATATGGTCATTTACCTACTCAAGAAGTGGATAGTAAAGAATAAAATTACTTAAGTTCATTTGTTGCAAATTTATTTAAAAATGAACAAATCTTAAAATTTAGTTTAAAAATGATAAAATAACTGTTTTTTTTCTGATAATAGAATAAAAAACAGTTATTTTTATTAATACTTTATCTTTTCTTTTATTGTGCATAAGTTTATTAAAAGATCTTTTCTGGTAATTTAAGCCTATTTTGCATCAAATGTGATAGAAAATGCATCATTTGTTTTATAGGATTTAGCGCAATCATAGTAATTTAGTTATGAAAATTTTAACAAATTAATTGTTTATAACTTATGTTATAACGTTGTAGTACAAAAACAGGACTAGGGTTTAAATTTTTCAAAAAAGAAGGAGTAAAAAAATTACTTTAAGTCAATTACTAAAAAAAACATTAAACTAACAATTTTTATGGAGAAAAGAGCATTTAAAAAACTATTGTTTCTTATCGTGTTTATGTCGGGAAATTTCATCTTTGCACAAACCGTTAAAGGTAAAGTTACATCGGGAGGGTTTTCATTGCCAGGTGTAAGTGTCATAGTTGAAGGAACAAAAAATGGAACAAATACAGATTTTTCAGGTGAATTTACCTTGAACAACGTGCCTTCTGGCTCAAATATTGTTTTTAGTTATGTGGGTTTTAGAACGCTAACAATTCCATCATCAAGTAATATGGAAGTAGTTATGCTTGAGGATGCTCAAAAATTAGAAGAAGTAGTTGTTATAGGTTATGGTACAACAAAAAGAAAAGATATTACTGGAGCGGTTTCTTCTATAAAAGCAAGTGATATACAAGATAAACCATTTGCATCTATAGATCAAGCTTTAATTGGAAAAGCTGCGGGTGTTAACGTTACTCAAAATTCTGGAACTCCAGGTGGAGGTATTTCTGTGCAAATTAGAGGTATAACATCTATAATGGTAATGAACCGCTTTACGTTATAGATGGAACTCCAGTTTTTGCCGATAGAAATAATGACACTTTTGGTTTTGGAGCTATAGGAGGTGGAAATGGTCAAACGAAAAACTCTGCCTTGTCTAATTTGAATATATCTGATATTGAATCTATTGATATTTTAAAAGATGCTTCTGCTACTGCAATCTATGGAGCAAATGGAGCAAATGGAGTAGTTTTAATCACTACAAAAAAGGAAAAAAGGTAAATCTTCAGTTGCTTATGAAACTTATGGAGGTATGCAACAAGTGACAAATTTTGTAGATATGTTAAATTTACCAGATTTTGCTAGATATCAAGCAACTTTATATCAATTAGATGGTGCACCAGTACCATTTCAATATCAAAGACCTGATTTATTAGGTCAAGGAACAGATTGGCAGAGAGAATTATTTCAAACTGCTTATATGTATAACCATCAATTATCCTTTTCTGGTGGTTCAGAAGATACAAGATATTTTACTTCATTGAGTTATTTTGATCAAGAGGAACAGTTCCAAATAGTAATTTTGAAAGGCTTTCATTAAGATTGAATATAGATAACTAAAGATTAAACCATGGTTAAAATAGGAAATAATATTTCGTTTAGTAAAATAACCCAACAAGTAGTAAGAAATGATGATAGAGGTGGCGTTATTATGAATACATTAAGACAATCTCCAGAGTTACCTGTATTTAATACTGATGGTTCTTTTGCTGGACCAATAAATAATGTAGGTACTTCTAATAATGAGGCTTCCAATCCAATTGCGCTTGCTGAATTTCAAAATGCAACCTTGGATAAATATAAATTAAATGGAAACTTGTTTGCTGATTTTAGTTTACATAAAAATTTAACATTCAGAACAGAATTAGGTTATGATATTAATTTTTCAAGAAATAAATTATTTTTACCTACCTATCAATTAGGAAATGTAACTGAAGCTGTTAACAAATCTTTTAAAACTTTAGATCAAAGTATTTATTGGAATGTTAAAAATTATTTCACATACAATAAAACATTTAATGACAAACATAATGTAACTGTTTTATTAGGTCAAGAAGCACAGCAAAATAAGTTTGAATTTCTAAGTGGCTCAAGATTTAATTTTGATTCTAATTCATTTGGTAACTTAAGTTTAGGTGATCCAAAAACAGCAACTAATGCAAATGGAACAGGTACTTGGACTATGGAATCTTTTATATCAAGGGTAAATTATAGTTTTGATGATAGATACTCTTTATCAGCATCTTTAAGAGCAGATGCTTCATCAAATTTTGGGCCTAATAATAAATGGGGTTACTTCCCTGCATTTTCTGGTGCATGGACAGTTTCAAATGAGGAATTTTTAGTTGGTGATTCATTTTTAAATTATTTGAAACTGAAATTGGGTTATGGTTCAGTAGGAAATCAAAATATACCACCTAATGTTTATCAATTTGGTTTACTTAATGCTATCCCATCACCATTTGGAGGTAATGCTTATGTTCCAGTTGGTCAAGCAAATCCTGACGTAAAATGGGAGGCTTTAACTTCATATAATGCTGGTTTCGAACTTGAACTCCTTCAAAATAAAATTAAACTTGATTTTGACTATTACATTAAAAAGTCTTCAGATTTCTTAACTAGAAATATTAATAATGAGTCCAATCAAAGTGCTGGAAACTTATTTATTAATGTAGGTGAAATTGAAACTAAAGGTTTTGACCTTTCATTAAGTACAAGAAATATAACTAATGAAAATTTTAGTTGGGATTCAACAATTATTTTCTCAACTTATGATAACAAATTAGTTAAATTTCAAGGTGAAGGGAAATCTTTATTAGGTAGAGTTCAATTTAACAATTTTACGGTTACTAGAACTACAGAAGGTCAACCAGTAGGACAGTTTTATGGATTTTTAACAGACGGTCTTTTTAGAGATGCTACAGAACTTGCTGCAGGTCCTACTCAAGAAACAGGGACAGCAGTAGGAGATATTCGTTTCAAAGATATTAATGGGGATGGTAAAATCGATAATCAGGATTTAACAGTTATCGGTAGTCCAATTCCAGATTTTACTTATGCGGTTACAAATAACTTTAAATATAAAAACTTTGATTTATCAGTAGTCTTACAAGGTAGTCAAGGGAATGATATTTATAATTTCACAAAAAGATATACTTACGGAGCTTCAACTAACTTCAATGATAGATTTAGTAATGTAAGTACAGATGTATTAAATGCTTTTGTTCCTGGTATAAATGAAAATACAGATTTTCCAAGAATTGCACTAAATGATCCAAATGGGAATATTGATAAATCTTCAGATAGATTTATTGAGGATGGTTCATATTTAAGAATTCAGAATGTAAGTTTTGGATATAATTTCCCTAGTAATCTTTTTGGAACAAGTATTTTTACTAAAGCAAGAGTATATGCTAATGTTCAAAACTTATACACTTTTACAAAATACTCTGGTTTAGATCCAGCAGTTGGAAGTTTAGATCAAAGTGTAATTTTAATGGTATAGATTTGGGTAGATATCCAGTGCCTAGAGTTGTTTCTGTAGGATTAAATCTTGAGTTTTTAACATGTTTTGTTTTAAAAAATAAAATTGTATATTTATGTCTATATATTTGATTTTTTAATAATTTTAAATTGCTTGTTATGAA
>JAAURU010000129.1 GCA_012032075.1 Flavobacterium sp. | reverse complement strand
AAACTGCAAACTTATTTGTTTACCCATTTAAAGCTTCTTTAGAATAATGTGTAGTAATTTGAGCTGATGATTTTTTGATTCCAATTTTAGTTCCAAAATCAATTTGCAACTGGTAAGCTGGTTTCCGAGCTTCTGGAAAATCATTTACTGAAAGTATTGTTCCTACATGAATGGCTACTTTTTCAAAATCGTTCCAAGTAATTAAATTATTTTCCATTGAATAACGAATGTATAACCCAAGCTGGTCCAATTAACAAAAACTGTAAATCTTTTAAAAAAGAAGGCTTTTTCCCTTCAATTTTATGTCCGTAAAACTGACCTATCCAACCAACAGCAAAAAGAGCAAGCGAAAACCATGCTAGTGGCACATATTGTGCAATAAAATAATTTCCCATTAAGCAAACTACCGCAAAAAGCAACATTTTCATTCCCATTGCTATTGATAATCTAAAATAAAACAACAAAACCAAAACTAATACAATAAAAGCCCAATTTCCCATAATAGGATGAACAGAAACCAAAGGTTGAAGCAAACCATTAGGAATACTCATAACCAAACCTACAACCGAAAAAAAGATTAAAGGCACACAGATGTAATGAATTTTTTTATTAGTCATATTTTGATGACTCACACTATATTCGGTAAACCAATCTTGTAATGTTTTCATAAAATAAATATTTAAATTCTTTTTAAAACTAACCATTTTGTAACTAAATCACAAATTACTACGTATAATAATAACAGAAGTAACCACTTCTAATTTCTAACTTCTAATTTCTAACCTAAAAATGGCACAAACAGCTTCAAAAATGCTAGCGCTAGGAACTAAAGCTCCTAATTTTTTATTACCAGCAACAAATTTTAATACCAATTTTAATTTTAGTGAATGTAAAGGTCAAAAAGGAACATTAGTTATGTTTATTTGCAATCATTGTCCGTTTGTATTGCATGTAATTGATGAAATAGTGATGATTGCTAATGATTATCGTGTACAAGGATTAGGAATTGTTGCTATTTCAAGTAACGACATAATAAATTATCCACAAGACGCACCCGAAAAAATGGCCGATTTTGCCCTTGAAAACAAAATCGATTTTCCTTATTTATTTGACGAAAGCCAAAATGTAGCTAAAGCATATGATGCTGCTTGCACTCCAGACTTTTATTTATTTGACAACCAAGACAAATTAATTTATCATGGTCAGCTAGACGATTCTCGACCAGGAAATGAAATTCCAGTAAGCGGAAGCGATTTAAGAAATGCAATTGACAGCGTTATTTATAACCGACATTTAAATGATGTTCAAAAACCGAGTATTGGTTGTGGAATTAAATGGAAGTAGTTTAGTGTTCAGAAGGCAGTGTTCAGTAAAAGTTCGCAGCAGTAATTTAGTATTCAGTAAAACAGTTGGCAATTATTTTTGTTTTTATTATTATTAATGAACTTGTGCGATACAAATCGG
This sequence comes from Flavobacterium sp., assembly GCA_012032075.1. Lineage (GTDB taxonomy): Bacteria > Bacteroidota > Bacteroidia > Flavobacteriales > Flavobacteriaceae > Flavobacterium. Next base: position 7,300 of record JAAURU010000129.1, on the reverse strand, counting down.
TACTATTTTTTTTTAACTATATTTTAAAATGACAAGTATTATCCTAGTAGTTCTTTTGCTTTTAGCATTTCTTTTTTCAAAATATTCTTCAAAAAAAGAAAATCTTAATTATAAAAAGAATCATGAAAACTTTATAAATGAAATCAGGAAGAATTGGACGCAAATAAAAATAAAAACTTCAGATTGTCAAATAATTAAATTTGATCAATTAATCAATGAAGATAAAATTGAAAAGAGGATGAAAATTTTTTTGAATGGATTAACAACAATCCTAGCAGTGAAAAAAAAGTAATACAAAAAAGATCAAAACTAATTTGCAATTATATTCAAAACAATTTAATTAAAAAGCAATATGTAAAAACTATTGACATGGATTATACTGTGTTAGAATTCAAAGTCAAATTAAAAGATCACATCAATATTTATATCCCAAAATCTTTTGATTCAGATGATTATTTTATCGATTTAGAATTTTTAGACAAACCTATTGAAAACATTATAAATTCTAATAATTAGTTTATGACAAAAGATTACCGTTTTTATCAATTAACTTATTGCTCAGTTTGTAAATTGAGAGATTTAAATAGCAACAAAGGAATTGTTTGCTCCCTTACAAATGATGTTGCTCAATTTGAAAATGATTGTTTTAATTATGATTTTGATGATTTAGAATTAGCAAAAATAAAAAAGGAAATTGCTCAAAAAATCGAACATGATTATTTCGAAAAAAAATCTTCTATTCTAATTTCTTGACATACCTATTTTACTAAAAAAGAAGATATAAAAACTAAAACCAATTTTAGTAAAAAAGAAAATACATATAATAAAACCTATAAAGAAGTAGATAACAAATGGTCTATTATAGCAATTTTTGGATCAATCTGTTTTATCTCAATACTGCTTGCTTTTCTTAATCCAAAATTATTTTATATTACATTAGCTTCATTATTAATTGCCCCTATAGTTTATTATTATGAAACTATAAAAATAAAAAAGTTACTAATTATTAAAGAAAATTATTTTCAATTTGGTGAGGACAAAATATATTGGAGAGAAATACAAAACTATGGAATTTTAACTATTCCTAATGATGAAAATCACCTAGAAGAAATACATCTTTTACCATTAACAGGGGAATTATAAAAATAAAAAATTATAATTATGACAATTTAAGCCCAACCAAAATGATTGAAATATTGAATTATAATAAAAGTGATTTAGCCGATTAACATCAATCTAATTTATTATCAACTTCTATTCGAGTCCAAAGCAATCGCATCATTTCACTTTCAGTAATACCATAATCTAAATACATATCTTTAGCATCTTTTTCCCCATTTTGTCTTAAGACATGATTTATTAAAAAATCACTTAATCGAAAACTTTGACTTCTACATTCTGAAATGTAAGTAACATCATAACTTTCTTTGAAAGAACCTAATATTAATTGGTACTTATCCTTGTAAGTTTTACTTTTCAATAAACCTTCGTAAGCTACAGCTTTGACATTACCATTGGGAATTTGGTTAATCTTAAAAGTTCATAATCATTTGCATAAGAAATCAACCAACCTCTTTTATTTAATATTTTTGGATCTAAATCTGCTCTTCTTTTAAAAATATGAATATAATTATCTTCTGAAATCGAATCTTTTATTTGAGGTCTAATTCCTTCCCAATTAAAAAACCAAGTTTCATTATAAGAAAAAGACAAAACAATCAATATCACAACAGCAAATATTGATAATGGAACGTAATATTGTAGCGTATTTTGTTTTCTTCTTGTTTTGGTCATATTTTTATATTCATAAAAGTATTTTAACTTTAAATAAAGAAACTAAACATTAATTCCTTTCAAAACCACTTTCCAGTATTCATAGGTTTTTTAAGCATTTCTTTTACATTATTTAAAGATTCACCTGAACCAAACTTCCGTTTGAAATTTGAAGTGCCTTTTAAATTTTCTGTAGTAATTTTGTTTTGCTTTTCTTCTGCAATTTTTCTGTGTAACCAATACTTTTTTCGTTCTTCAATCTTTGATTTTAAATCTTTCTTGAGTAATAAAGTTTCTGAAGCAACAATTGCTTTTTCAAAAATAAATTCAATGGGATCATAAATCAAAATTTCTACCAATTGAGTTCTTTCAGCATCCTTTAATATATACAAATTTTCTGCAATTTGCATTCTATTTTTATAATGTCCTTTTTTAGCAATAGTTTTTACTATTTTCATTTTATTATTGGTAATAAAAAAATTTATCCAAGAATCTGGAAATTTTATATAGAAAAAGAAATAAATAATTTTTAACATCTTTAAAATAAGTAATTGTCAACTATAAATATACAAATTTTAGAAATTGAATCAAAATTCATAAAAAAATGCACTAAATTAGTTAACCAATTCAAACCAATATGACATCTAAAACCATTTACATAATAATCACAGTTGTAGTTTCATTTCTTGTAATTTTTATACTTCTATTGTATTATGTTTTAAAAACACAACAAAAGATGTTTCAGACAAAGAACCTTATACAACAATTTTAAATAAGCAAATAGTAACTTTAGAAGATGCAATTTATATTGAAATAAGACTCATGTTGATGCTAAAGACTATCCAAATGAAATTAGAAATCTAACAAATGTTGATACTAGTCTAGTTAAACACACTTTTATTCCAAAAGAATCTATTGTTGAATTTAACAAAGCCTTATCAATAAAGGGTGGAACAAGTGGTTTTACAAATTCTTATTTATTAGGAACGTTACTACTTAAAGATTCCAATAAAAAAATACCAGTTGTTTATCTTTGGGGAAGTCTTAAAACTATTTGTATGGAAGAACCTTGTAATTATTGGGAATACATAAAAGCACCTTGGCAAACGGAAATAGATACAAAAAAAATATTTTGAATAGTATTGCTATGAATTCAGATTATATAATTTTAGATATTGAATGGGATCATCAAATTATAAAAGATGCTTCTGGAAAAAAGAAAAAAATGCTTCGTGGGATAGATTATGATTTAGATTGGGTAAAACTTAATAACGAGTATGCTAAAAAAGGAAAAATATTTTCCGCTTTATGGATACCTGTTTTCAGAAATTTTATAAAATTATTGATTTCGAAACATTTGAAGTTATACAATCAAACAATAAAAATACTACTTACTTTAAAGACAAAAACCATGTCTATCTAGACAGTTTCATGAATTATTTTACAATCATTGAAGATGCTACTCCAAAAGATTTTAAAGTACTAGACATTGAAAATGGTTTTCAACTTCTGGAAATTTTGATTACAATTACAATGAAAAAATGCCATTTAAAATAAAAGAGGCTTTTATTTTTGAAGGTGGTTCTTACCAAAAAGTGAATAATGAAATCTATTTTGCATTTCGACAAAAAATAAGTTGTGATGCTGCCACTTTTAAATTAGTTGACAACAGAGAATGTTACAAAACGGTTTTTAAAGATAAAAATCATGTTTATTATAAAGGAGAAATAGTAATAGATGCTGATCCAAATACCTTTCATTTTCTAGAAAACTGCATCAACGAGAACAAACGACCTCGATATGTTGATTGTGATATTCATTACTATGCTAAAGACAAAAATCATGCTTACTTTGTAAACAGTCCGTTTGAAATTAAAAAAATTAAGACTAAAGACATTGAAGGTTTTGACTTTAAAGTTATTAATGCCGAAGGTTATGCTTTTGATAAAAATTATATTTACTATAAAGGAAAAAGAAAGAAAAAAGAGTAGTAGTATTTCAAATCAACTTATTACTGTTAACTCCTACTGAACACTAAATACTTAACACTGCTCACTAACCACTACTTCTTCTCCAAAACAACCTCAACAGGATTGTTAGTTCGTTTCCCAAACATTTTTGCTTTTTCATTTTCAGACGAACACAAAATATACAAATTATAGCTTTGTAATGGGAGCATTTGCGTTTTATAAACTCCTTTTATATCTTCAATTTTAATACTAAAGTTATCCGCTGGAAAAGTATTGGCAACCGAAATAAAATAATTGTCTTTTGCATAAGGAAAAAAATAACGCTCTTTTTCTCCTTCTTTGTTTACCAAATAATTTTGAGTAAAAACCATAGGTTCATTTCCTTGATTCCAACTGTACACATTATTCACATTGAGAACTGGAGACCCATTTTCAGTAACAATTGATATTTTCAACTCTTTTGGATTTTCAGCAATACCGTTTTCATGTGCATTTACGACAATATATGATGTAAAGTCGTAACCACAATGTTGGATTTGGCTGAAAGTGAGGAAAGAAAATAGAAAAAGAGAATAGAAAATAGATTTTTCATGTATTGCTTAATAATTATACAAAAATACAAAATCAAAAATGATACCAATATATTTAAACACAAAGCAAACAAAGTTTTTCGCTAATAACACTAAAAATCGCGAAAAAAATTCTTTCTTGGGATTAATTGATTTTATATTATACTTATTTTATTCGTTCTTGAAATGATTTGCTAAAAATTCATGTATAACATCAAAATGTTTTAAGGGTTCTGTATGCCCACCTTCAATAGGGATGTGTTGGTAGTATTTCTTAAAATTATTTTCTTTTAATCGTTTCATAATGGAATCACTCATTGCTGTTGAAGACCATTCTTGATCTTTTGTAGCAGAAACTAATAATATATTTCCATTTATATTTTCAACAGGAATTGCTGCTTTTTTAGCTGCTTCTTTTTCATTTAACATCATTTGAAAAGCGCCTAAACGATCTCCTTTTAACAGAAGTGGAATGGTAGCATAAGGTGGCAAAATAAGGGTAATTCTTTATCATTATAAGTCCAAGATGAAGTATTACTCATAAAGGTATGTGCAGGAAAGCTAACATTACTAGGAACAATAGCCACAACCGCATCAATATCAGAATATAAACTAGCTAAATTTAAAACTAATTCTCCCCCTTTTGAGCCTCCAATAATGGCAATTTTAGTTGCATTAATTTTAGGGTTTTGTGTAGCTTTAAATATAACATCATGAATAGCATTTAGTGAAATCCTATCTAAACTAGCGGAAGTATTTTTACCTCCAAAATATTCAACTGCTAAAAAAGCATAGCCTTTTTTCAAAAATTCCTCTCTTGTAGGTTTCCAAAAATCACTTTCCCAAGCATTTCCTCCTTCAGAACCACCAAAACCAACAATCAACGGTTGGCTTTCTGAATCTCCTAGATATAATTTGCTTTCAATTTTCCCATGATTTTCATCTAATGAAGGAACGTAGTTTTCTAGAAAAATGTAGATTCCAACTATAAAGTAAAGCTAATACAATTGCAGTTTTTAAAAGCGTTTTCATTTTTAAAGATTTTTAAATTATAGTACAAAAGTAAAAACCTAAAAAAGAAAAGAAAAACATTTTGACCTATATCAAAAAATCATTTTCTAATTCTACTTAATGTTTCTTGGGTAATTCCCAAATAAGAAGCCACCATTCCTAGTGGAATTCTATGATAAATATCGTGATATACTTTACAAAAATGGTCGTATTTTTCTTTAGCAGTTGTAAATCTCAAAATAGTAATACGTTCTATCAAATGTCCAAAAATAGTCCCCATGGACAGACGAGAATATTTTTCCATTTCAGGAAAATTCTCAAATAGATAGCCTAAATCATTAACATTTAAACAATAAACAGTTGCATCTTCAATGGCATCAATGGAATAAATATCAATTTGTCTTTGCATAAAACTTTTGGGCGAATTAATCCATTCTGTTTCACAACAAAAGTATTCACTAATTTCTTTTCCGTCTTTTACAAAAAAAGTTCTCAAAATCCCTTGTTGGATAAAATAACTTTTGGTGCAAATTTTATTCGCATCATGAATTAATTCTCCTTTTCTATATTGTTTATATTCCAATCGGTTAAGCAATTCGTTTTTTAAAGATTCACTTACTGGAATAAACTTTTCAAAATGCTTTATTATAATTTCTGAGTGTTTGATAGTTGCATGATTTAGCAAACCAATTTAATCAAAAAAAAAGACCTTACAAAAAATAAATTTTGCAAAAGTCTTCTTTATTATTAACTTCTAACTTCGTACTTCTAACTTTGTACCTCGTACTTTTATTTAACGTCCATTAATTCAACGTCAAAAACTAAAGTTGCATCTGGTGGAATAACTCCTCCAGCACCACGAGAACCGTATCCTAAATAAGAAGGAATCACAAAACGTGCTTTGTCTCCTACTTTTAATAACGCAATACCTTCGTCCCATCCTTCAATTACTTGACCAACACCTAATTGAAAATCTATAGGTTGTTTTCTTTTGTAAGAAGAATCAAAAACTTGACCGTTTTCTAAAGCACCTTGATAATGAACCGATACTTTTTTCCCTTTTTCAGCTTTTGTACCAGTTCCTTTTTGGATAATTTGGTAACGCAAACCACTATCTGTTTTTAAAAAACCAGCAGCTAATTTTTCTAAAGCTTCTTCCGCTTGTTTTTTTTGGTCGGCAATTCTTTTTCACGAGAACCTTCAAAAGTTCTAAACGCTTCAATAGCATTCCAGTTTTTTGCTTCCTCACCCACTCTTACAATCTCTAAAGATTCAATTAAATCTCCTTGAGCAACAGCATCAACCACTTCTTGTCCTTCGACAACATGACCAAAAACAGAATGTTTACCATCTAACCAATCGGTTGGAATATGAGTAATAAAAAACTGTGAACCATTTGTACCAGGACCAGCATTTGCCATAGACAAAACACCAGGTCTATCATGCTTCAATTCAGGGTGAAATTCATCATCAAATTTATAACCCGCATCACCCGTTCCTGTTCCTAAAGGACAACCAGCTTGAATCATAAAATCTGGAATCACACGGTGAAATTTCAATCCGTTATAATAAGGAGTTCCCATTGGTTTCACCTTGTTTTCTAATTGCCCTTCAGCTAATCCTACAAAATTCCCAACAGTTCCTGGAGTTTTATCGTGCGTTAATTTTACTAAAATGCTACCTTTTGGAGTAGTAAACTTTGCATAAATTCCGTCTTGCATGTCTTATTTATTTTAATTAAAGTGCAAATTTACTAATAATTTTTGACTAATTTTGAGTTATTAGAAGCAGATAAATCACTTTTTCAACACGATTCGTCCTGCTGTTCGTTATATCTTTTCTATTTGTCATCCTGAGCCTGTCGAAGGACAAAATTTTTAAAAAGGATACCACTGCAATCGGGGCTGTAATGACGAATATTATTTCAGAACTACAAAATCTTCCATCTTCCATCATCCATCATCCATCATCCATCAT
>JAAURU010000128.1 GCA_012032075.1 Flavobacterium sp. | reverse complement strand
CCTTAACGGTTCACTCTACGAAATTCAATATTTGATTTCAACAACCCTCAAATGTCAGAGCATTTATGGATGTATGAAGGAGTTACCGAATACTTTGCTAATCTATTCCAAGTAAATCAAAGCTTGATTGATGAAACTGAGTTTTATGAAAGAATGAGTGAAAAAATTCAACAATCAAAAATGATGAACGACAGAATGAGTTTTACTAAAATGAGTAAAAACGTTTTGAAAGAACCGTATAAAGAACAATATGTAAACGTTTATCAAAAAGGAGCTTTAATTGCCATGTGTGTTGATATTTTAATAAGAGAAAATAGCAATGGGAAAAAAGGGATTTTAAATTTAATGCAAGATTTATCGAAAGAATATGGCACTTCAAAAGCTTTTAAAGACGATGAATTATTTGGAAAAATTACCCAATTAACGTATCCAGCAGTTGGTGAATTCCTAAACAAATATGTTGCAGGTGAAACACCTATTGCTTATGAAGACTTTTTTGCCAAAATGGGAGTTTCACAATCAAAAATTGAAATTGATGGTAATCCATTTATCATTCAAAAAAGCAACCTATAATTTCGGTTAAACCAGAAACACAAGAATTTTTCTTCTTACCAGGTATTGAACCAAATGTTTTCATGAAAGAATTAGGCATTACAAACAATGATATTATGCTTGAAATTAATGGTGAAAAATTAAATTTACAAAATATCAACCAACAAATTATTGCTTCTTTCCAATGGAAAAATGGTGACCCGATAACTATGAAACTCAAAAGAGATGGAAAAGAGTTTGATGTTAAAGGAGTAGTAAAAATACCAAAAGAAACAATGGAAGGTTACGAAGCAACTGATGATTCTAAAAAAGAAGTTAGAGAAGGCTGGTTAAAGGATAATCTTTATTGGCTTTAAAATATTAAAATCCTCAAAATTCAATTTTTTGGGGATTTTTTTTATTATTTGCACTCAAATAATACAACATGCATAATCCTCCTTATTTTACTGATGATACTATTGTATTTGGTTTATTAATGCTATTAATTGGATTAGTATTTTACACTTCTTCTTTAGAAGGTGCTTTATGGAAGAAATTCTACAGTATCGTTCCAGCATTATTGTTATGTTATTTACTTCCAGCAATCTTTAGTTCCTTGCATTTTATTGCACCAGAATGGACAGAATTGAATGAAGCAGGAGAAGAAATTAAAAAAAGCTCTCAAGTGTATTTTGTATCTAGCCGTTACTTATTACCAGCTTCATTAGTCTTAATGACAATAAGTATCGATTTAAAAGCGCTTTTAAATCTTGGTTTTAAATCTATCATAATTTTTCTTTCTGGAACTGTAGGAATCATTTTAGGTGGACCTATAGCAATATTGATAGTTTCTATAGTCTCACCTGAAACTGTTGGAGGAAATGATTTTAATGCTGTTTGGAGAGGGTTATCAACTTTAGCTGGAAGTTGGATTGGTGGTGGTGCAAATCAAGCTGCCATGTTAGAGATTTTCAAATACAATCAAGAAAAATATGGTGCAATGGTTTTGGTTGATATCGTTGTTGCTAATGTAGGAATGGCTGCATTATTATATGGAATTGGTAAAAAAGAAGCTATTAATAAATGGTTAAAAGCAGATAATTCTTCTATACAAGATTTACAAGATAAAGTATCTACTTATCAAGAAAGTGTAAAACGCAACCCTACTCTAACTGATTACATGGTAATTTTAGCCATTGCATTTGGCTCAGTTGGTATTGCGCATTGGGGTTCGCAAGCACTTGCATCTTTTTTCTCCAAAAACTTTGAAATTGTGAATGACCCTTTAAGTTTTGCTTCTACTTTTGGAGGTACTTTCTTCTGGATGATAACTATTGCAACCTTATTAGGTATCCTTTTATCTTTAACAAAACTTAAAACATATGAAGGTGCTGGAGCTAGTAAAATAGGAAGTGTATTTATTTATATTCTAGTAGCTTCCATAGGAATGAAAATGGATTTAGGTTCTGTTTTAGAAAATCCTGGTTTAATTGTTGTAGGAATTATTTGGATGTTAATTCATTTTATTATCATCTTTGCGGTTGCCAAATTAATTAAAGCTCCTTACTTCTTTATAGCAGTAGGAAGTCAAGCTAATGTTGGTGGAGCAGCATCTGCACCTGTTGTCGCTGCCGCTTTTCATCCATCTTTAGCCAGTGTTGGAGTTATATTAGCTATTTTTGGCTATGTTGTAGGTACTTATGGTGCTATAGCATGTGCTTTTTTAATGGAAAAAGTCGCCCCTTAATAATAAATTAAATAAATTTAACTATATAAAATGAAGAAGTTATTGCTATTAGGAGTTGGAATTTTAACTTTAATTGCTTGTCAGGATAAAGAAACACCTGAAGGAAATTTACATTTAACAGGAAACATAAAAGGTTTAAGTCAAGGAAAACTATATCTTCAAAAAATTCAAGACAGTTCACTAGTCATTTTAGACAGTATTATTATAAAAGGAAATTCAAATTTTGAAACTATGGTTCCTTTAAAAGAACCTGAAATGCTATTTTTATTCTTAGATAGAGGACAAACCAATTCAATTGATAATAACTTGTCTTTCTTTGCAGAACCAGGAGATATGAATATTGAAACTACCTTAAAAGAGTTTTATGCTAAAGCTAAAGTTACTGGATCAAAAAACAATGACTTATTAGTTGAATACAATAAAATCAAATCAAAATTTAATGATGAAAACTTAACGTTACTTGAAAGAAGAATTCAAAACGCAACGGTTAATAATCAAGAAACAGAAGACAGTATTCAAGAAGCCTATAATAGATTATTAATTCGAAAATATCGTTACACGGCTAATTTTGCTACAACTCATGCCGATTTTGAAGTTGCTCCATATTTAGCATTAGCAGAAATTGGAGATATTAATATTACTTATTTAGATACCGTTGCAAAACACATGACTAGAGAAGTAGAAGCTTCAAAATATGGCAAACTATTGAGAAAACACATTTACGACAGAAAAAAAGCTGAATACAAAGAAGCTAATAAATAATTGTATGGATTTAAAACCTTAAAGTTTTGAAATTAGCATAATCAATTCGAGTGTTTTCATGTAAGAAATGGAGTAAAATTGCTCTACTCTACTCGAAGTAACATTATCAACAATATAAATTTGTGCATGCTGATTTTTTAATTATTTGACAAACAATATACTATAACATGAAAAGCCAACATATAGAAACACAAGCCGTTCATGCAGGTGCAAAAAAAGAAAACTATACAGATATTATTCAACCATTACATCTTTCTACTACTTTTGAACGTAATGAAGATGGTACAACGGGTGATTATATTTACACGCGTGCCAATAATCCTAATCGTTTAGCGGTGGAGCGTAAATTGGCAACCATTGAAGGAGCAAAAAATGCTATTACTTTTTCTTCTGGAATGGCAGCTATAAATTCATTGTTTGAAAATATTTTAGAACCTAATACACATATCATTATTCCAAATGATTGTTACCATGGCACTCGACAATTAATAGATGGTTTTTTTAAACGTTGGAAAATCGAATCGGTTATGGTTGATATGACTTCCATTTTAGCAATTGAAAAAGCTATTCAACCCAACACTAAATTAATTTGGATAGAAACTCCATCTAACCCACAATTAAAAATTACTGATGTTAAGGCTGTTGTTGCATTGGCTAAGAAAAATAATATTACAACTGTTTGCGATAATACGTTTGCCACTCCTATTTTACAAAAAACTTTAGCGATGAATGTAGATTATGTAATGTATTCCTCTACAAAGTTTTTTAGTGGTCATTCTGATATTTTAGGAGGTGTGGTGATGACCAATAGAGATGACGAAACTAGTAATAATATAAGATCATATCAAAAATTGCAGGTGCAGTTCCAGCTCCATTTGATTGTTGGTTATTAAATAGAAGTTTAGCTACTTTCCCTTTACGTTTCAAAGTCCAATGTGAAAACGCTGCTAAAATTGCCAATTACCTAATTACACATCCAAAAATTGAAAAAGTATTTTATCCTGGTTTAAAAACACATGAAAACCATGACATTGCAGCACAACAAATGCAAAATGGATTTGGAAGCATAGTTTCTATTTTAGTTAAAGGTGATCAACAAAATGCACTTCAATTTGCCAGTAAACTGAATATTTTTAAGCATGCAACTAGTTTAGGAGGTGTTGAAAGTCTAATAGAACATAGAAGAAGTGTAGAGGGAGAACACCCAGTTAGCCCAGAAAACTTATTGCGATTAGCTATTGGAATTGAACATATTGATGATTTAATTGAAGACTTAAATCAAGCTTTAGCCTAAAAGTAATAGTGAAGTTTTTAAAAAATACAGAAAATACATTTAACTGAACATACAAAAATTAAATTCCAAATTTCTATTATTTATACTTAGAATAGAATTTGGAATGGCTATGGTCTAAAAAATATATTTATTTACCACATAGATTTCATATGTTTTAATTTTATTTTTCAGTGGTAACCATATAGTATGCTTTGCCTGTTCGACTTTGTCTCTAGTCACCTTTTTAATAGTTGGTGTTTATTTCACATTGATTTTATTTTTCATCGGTATTCGATGATTTTTCAATTGTTTGCAACAAACATGTTGTTAGTGGTGATTTCACATAGATTATTTGAATTACATAGCCGTTTTATAGAAAATTTACATTTTACACATAGCATTTTTGACTAAGTGAACTTATATAAAGGAAAGCGACTCCATACAAATATTTTCTATTTTATTTCTATGTGGCTAACATATAGTAACTAGACTAAAGCCAAATAATTATTAATTCCAATATTCTATGCCGTCTTTATTAGCATAGCATTTAAAATTTCCTTTATTATCAATTAATTCAAATAATAGAAAACCTTCGTTGTCTTGATAATTTTATGAAAATTTTTAACTTTTGAAGTAAAAATAGGTTCGATTATTATAGGTACTGAATATTCGTATGTTTTAATAAATCCGTGATTATCATTTAAAATTGTATTGTAAAAATAATACTTACTTCTTGCTAAAAAATCATATTTGAATGGAATAACTTCTTTGTTTTCAAATGTAATTATTCCGTACTTATTGTTTTTCTTTGCCACAATTTCTGAATAAGTATATCGATTAAAAAATGAAACTATAAACGATTCGTCTTCAATTATTAAAGAATCATATTCAAAAGGTATTATATTTTGATTGAAAACCGTTGAAATACCAAATTTTGATTTTGACTTTTTATTTTCCTTTTTACTTAATAGAAAATAATGTTCATTTTTATGATTAACAATTGGCAAAATACTATCATAAATAGGTTTTAATTCAAAAAATTGATTAAAAATAAATTCCTTTTTTATCTTTATAAGTGTACAATAATGCAGTTTCATTTTTAAGACTTAGCGTATCATTTGTAATAGTTAAATTCGTTTTAACGATTGAGGCATTTTTTATTCTTCTAGGTAATTTTATTAAAGTTGTATCTATTTTATTATCAATATTTTCAATACTAAAGAATTTATTATTTTTTTGAATAATATATGTTGAGCCAGTTTTTATCTTTTCTTCTTCTTTTAAATTACCATCATAATATTCTGAAACTTCTACTGCTTCAACAATTCCATCTTCCAAATTTTCTGAAGTATTTTTATTTATTTTTTCAACGAAAGGTTTCAACTCTATGGAATTATTATTAGTAATAAATTGAAAATCTTCTGTTTTACTATCTTCTTTATTTTTCTTTGCTTTTATATAATATCTATTATTTAATGAAGTCTCTCTTACAATAGCGTTGTATTCTTTTAAAGGGTTTTAATAAGCTTATTTTTTAGCATCGTAAATGATTATTGTAATTCTATCTTGAAAATCTTTAACAAAAAATATTATTTCATCAGTAGCTAAAGGATTTTCAATTCCAACAGATTCATGTAGTGCAATTTGGATTTTATTATACCTATTATCAAAAATCTTCTCACCATCAATGGTGTATGCGATTTCTTCATCCTCAATTTTAGTATTGAACCCAAGTGAACTATTTTTAATTCTTTCAATAATTAATTTGTCTTTATAAAAATAAAGTCTTTCCCCTTTTAAGTTATTGAAAATTAGCTTTCCGTCACCAAATAACCCTTTTTTAGAATCATTTAGCGTATAAAAATAATTTTTAGGTAAATCATCATTGAAATAAATTGAATCAAACTTTAAATCAGTAATAAATTCTCCTTTATCATTTGAAATGGTAAATTTTTTACCTGTTTTAAAAGGAACATAAAATTTTCTTGTGCTAAAGAAATTAATGAAAAAGTTAATATTAGAGATAAAAAGATTTTTTTCATTTTCAATTTATAATTTTGTTTAAATGTTATGTTGCAATTATTTAATAAAATAAAAATCCCAATTTTCATTGGGATCGAAATTATTTAAGCATACATTGCTTTTCTTTGCTCTTTAATTTTAGGGTCATCTAAATACTCATCAAAAGTCATGTATCTATCGATAACTCCTTTTGGAGTAATTTCTAAGACTCTGTTAGCTACAGTTTGTGCAAACTCATGATCATGAGTAGTAAACAATACTGTTCCTTTAAAATTTTTCAACGAATTGTTAAATGCTGTGATAGATTCTAAGTCTAAGTGATTTGTAGGTTCATCTAGCATTAATACATTAGCTCTAATCATCATCATTCTAGATAGCATACAACGCACTTTTTCTCCTCCAGATAAAACATTACACTTTTTTAAAGCTTCTTCTCCTGAAAAAATCATTTTACCAAGGAACCCTCTTATATAAACTTCGTCTCTTTCTTCTTCTGTTTTTGCCCACTGACGTAACCAATCTACTAAATTCAAATCTTTACTTTCAAAGAAATGATGATTTTCGGCTGGTAAATAAGATTGTGTAGTAGTAATTCCCCAATCGAATGTTCCAGAATCAGCTTTTTGTTCTCCATTTATGATTTGATAAAAAGCAGTTGTTGCTCTAGAATCTTTTGAGAAAACTATTACTTTATCTCCTTTTGCTAAATTCAAATCAACATTACTAAACAATACTTCTCCATCAATTGACGCACTTAAATTTTGAATGTTTAAAATTTGGTCACCAGCTTCTCTTTCCGTTTCAAAAATAATAGCAGGATATCTTCTACTAGAAGGTTTAATTTCATCTAAATTCAATTTTTCAATCATTTTTTTACGTGATGTTGCTTGTTTAGATTTGGCAACATTGGCACTAAAACGACGTATAAATTCTTCTAATTCTGCTTTTTTCTCTTCAGCTTTTCTATTTTGCTGTGCTTTTTGTTTTGCTGCTAATTGGCTACTTTCATACCAAAATGTATAATTACCAGAATAATTGTTAATTTTTCCAAAATCAATATCAGAAATATGAGTACAAACTGCATCTAAAAAGTGTCGGTCATGGGAAACAACTAAAACTGTGTTTTCATAATTTGCTAAGAAATTTTCTAACCATCCAATTGTTTCAAAATCAAGGTCGTTAGTAGGCTCATCCATAATTAAAACATCAGGATTCCCAAAAAGAGCTTGCGCTAATAATACACGAACTTTAAGTTTTCCTTCTAATTCACTCATAGGAGTATAATGATAATCAGCCGAAATACCTAGATTTGATAACATGGAACCAGCATCAGATTCGGCATTCCATCCGTTCATTTCATCAAATTGTAGTTGTAACTCTCCTATTCTATCAGCATTTTCATCAGTATAATCAAGGTATAAAGCATCCATTTCAGCTTTTATAGCATGTAATACTTTATTTCCCATTAAAACGGTTTCTAACACAGTATGCTCGTCAAACATATTATGATTTTGATTTAAAACCGACATACGTTTACTGGGTTCCAAAAAAACTCTTCCAGAAGTTGGATCCATTTCTCCTGAAATAATCTTCATAAATGTAGATTTTCCGGCACCATTTGCACCAATAATTCCGTAGCAATTACCCTGAGTGAAAGTAGTGTTTACTTCATCAAATAAAATACGCTTACCAAATTGAACTGATAAATTAGAAACTGTTAACATTATTATAGTTTTTTATAAAATTGTTGCAAAAGTAGAAAAAAATATGCAGTTTTGGTACTGTAAAGGTATCATAACTTTATTATGTTTATTTTAACGCAACCTTAACAACACCTTTAACATGTAAAATATATTTTTGTTGTTGAATAAATTAGTTTTCAATTAAATGATTAAAAATTATTTTAAATATTTTCTACCCCTTACTATTATTGCTTTAACCTCTTTAACCTCTTGTAATAAAGCATTTGAACCTGATAGTTTTGTGGCATATTTTGGAGGAGAAATTATAAATCCTCAAGATAATTATGTTCTTTTTTTAAAAGATGATACTGTTATAGACACAATTTTCCTTGATAAAAATAATCGCTTTCTTCATAAATTTGATTCATTATCACCTGGATTATATACTTTTAAACATAATCCCGAATATCAATATATCTATTTTGATAAAAATGATAGTTTAATGATTCGATTAAATTCATTTGATTTTGATAACTCTTTAACTTTTTGTGGAAGAGGTGATGAAAAAAATAATTTTTTTAATTGAATTATTTCTAAAAAACGAAAATGACAAATCTAATTTATACGATATATTAGATAAAGATTTTAAGACTTACTCAGAAGCTGTAGATTCTAGCTATAAAAATAGACAAGCTTTTTACACTAAAAAGAAAAGCGAACTAAACTGGAACAAAGAATTTGATGCTATTGCAAAAGCTGGTGTTGATTTTC
>JAAURU010000127.1 GCA_012032075.1 Flavobacterium sp. | reverse complement strand
AAATTAACAGTTAATACAAATATCGAATATAAAACGTTGGATACATTTCAAAATCACCACAGTTAAAAAATCGTATTTCAGCATTAATAACTGGTAAAAGCACAGTTACTCCAACCCATGCTATGGCAACCAAATATATTTTCAAACCACTCCAATTTCTCATGTTTTTTTGATTAGGAAAAAATGGCAATGTATAAAGAACCGTAAGTAGAAAAGTTCCAAATCCTATTAATTTTGTTTTTGTTTTTAATGCTAAAAAAAAATAAAAAGTAACTAAAGCTGCTATAAAACTTACAGCAATAATAGCCTTAAAAACAGGTGTTAAAACTACTTTTTTTACTCTAGCTAATTCATCATATTTGATAAAATTATAGCCAACAATAGTTCCAAAAAATCCAAAATGAGCTACAGCTTCCTCATAAGGAATGTTTAAGTTCAAATAAGTAACTCGTATTAAAGCATAAACAGCAAAAGCAACATGAAGGCTACTTTCAATATAAAAATCTAAAATCTTCCTTACTATTTTCATTCAACAAAAATAATGAATGTGTTAATAACAAAGCGTTTTTGTTCAAAAATCATAAAATTTCAATTAAAATTAAGAAATAATTAAAACTTTAATAATTACTTTTGCAACGTTAATTTAAAGTAAAATTTTAATTATTTAAACCCTCTTATTATAAATAAGAAAACACAACTCACACATTTTATATTTAGATAAATGAAAACAGACTCATTTGCTTTAAGACACTTAGGACCAAGAGAAAACGATTTACCTAAAATGTTGGAAACTATAGGTGTTGAAACTTTAGATCAATTAATTTATGAAACTATTCCAACCGATATTCGTTTGAAAGAACCGTTAGCTTTGGAACATATTATGACCGAATATGAATATGCTAACCATATTCGTCAATTAGGTCGCACAAACAAAGTATTCAAATCTTATATAGGATTAGGGTATCATTCTACTATTGTTCCACCTGCCATTCAAAGAAATATTTTTGAAAATCCAGGTTGGTACACAGCTTACACTCCTTATCAAGCAGAAATTGCTCAAGGTCGTTTAGAAGCTATTTTAAATTTCCAAACCACAGTTATTGAATTAACAGGAATGGAAATTGCCAATGCGTCTTTATTAGATGAAAGTACAGCTGCAGCTGAGGCAATGGCATTATTATTTGACGTGCGTTCCAGAGACCAAAAGAAAAATAATGTGTGTAAGTTCTTTGTTTCAGAAGAAATTTTACCACAAACTTTATCGGTTTTACAAACACGTTCAACTCCTATTGGTGTCGAATTAGTCGTTGGTAATCACCAAGAATTTAACTTTTCAAGCGAATTTTTTGGAGCTATTCTTCAATACCCAGGAAAGTACGGACAAGTTTATGATTATGCAGATTTTATAGCCAAAGCCAATACTAACGAAATTAAAGTAGCCGTTGCTGCTGATATTTTATCTTTAGTAAAACTAACGCCTCCAGGAGAAATGGGAGCTGCTGTAGTGGTAGGAACCACTCAACGTTTTGGAATTCCAATGGGTTATGGTGGTCCACATGCTGCTTATTTTGCTACAAAAGAAGAATACAAACGTTCCATGCCAGGAAGAATTATTGGAGTTTCTCAAGATGCTGATGGTAATCGTGCACTTCGAATGGCTTTACAAACTCGCGAACAACATATAAAGCGTGAAAAAGCCACTTCAAATATTTGTACAGCACAAGTATTATTATCGGTAATGGCTGGAATGTTTGCTGTATATCATGGCCCAAAAGGCTTACAATATATTGCTGATAGAGTTCATTCCTCTGCAGTTACTTTGGCTGACGCTTTAAATAAATTAGGGGTTTACCAAACCAACACAGCTTATTTTGATACCATAGTTGTAAAAGCTGATGCTCAAAAAATAAGAACTATTGCCGAAAAAAATGAAGTTAATTTCTATTATATCGATAACGAAACGATTTCAATTTCTTTAAATGAAACGATTTTATTTTCAGATATTAACCAAGTAATTGCCATTTTCGCAGAAGCATTAGGAAAAGAAGCTTTTGAAGTTTCTCAATATGTATTGGAAAACAATTACCCAATGCATTTGAATAGAAAATCGGAATTTTTAACACATGAGGTTTTCAACAAATACCATTCAGAAACTAGTTTAATGCGTTATATCAAAAAACTAGAGCGTAAAGATTTATCTTTAAATCATTCCATGATTGCTTTAGGTTCATGTACTATGAAATTGAATGCAGCAGCAGAAATGTTACCATTAAGTATGCCTTATTGGAACACTATTCATCCATTTGCCCCTTTAAATCAAGTGGAAGGATATACTAAAATGCTAAAGAAATTAGAACACCAATTAAACGTAATTACAGGTTTTGCTGGAACAACTTTACAACCTAATTCTGGAGCACAAGGAGAATATGCCGGTTTAATGACTATTCGTGCGTATCATTTATCAAGAGGTGATCATCAAAGAACGGTTTGTTTAATTCCTGCATCAGCTCATGGAACAAATCCTGCATCAGCAGCCATGGCTGGAATGAAAATTATCGTTACCAAAACTATGGAAAACGGTAATATAGATGTAGAAGATGTAAGGGAAAAAGCAATTCAATATAAAGATGAATTATCATGTTTAATGGTAACTTATCCTTCAACCCATGGTGTTTTTGAAAGCGCTATTAGAGAAATCACACAAATTATCCATGATAATGGTGGTTTAGTATATATGGATGGTGCTAATATGAATGCGCAAGTTGGATTAACAAATCCTGCAACTATTGGTGCTGATGTTTGTCACTTGAATTTACACAAAACGTTTGCCATTCCTCATGGTGGTGGTGGGCCAGGTGTTGGGCCAATTTGTGTAAACGAGAAACTATTGCCATTTTTACCAAGTAACCCTTTTGTTGAAGTGGGTGGAGAAAAAGCAATAACAGCAATTTCAGGAGCACCTTATGGCTCAGCCTTAGTTTGTTTAATTTCTTATGGATACATTTGTATGTTAGGAACAGAAGGAATCACCAATGCTACTAAATATGCTATTCTAAATGCGAATTACATGAAAGCACGTTTAGAAGACCATTATCCTATCTTATATTCTGGTGAAAAAGGAAGAGCTGCTCACGAAATGATTTTAGATTGTAGAGCTTTCAAAGAAAAAGGCATTGAAGTAACAGACATAGCCAAACGTTTAATGGATTATGGCTACCATGCTCCTACAGTTTCATTCCCTGTTGCTGGAACTTTAATGATTGAACCAACAGAATCTGAAGATGTAGCAGAATTAGACCGTTTTTGCGATGCTATGATTTCAATTCGTAAAGAAATTGAAGAAGCTTCTGCAGAAGAATCTAATAATGTCTTAAAAAATGCACCACATACTTTAGCTATGCTAACTGCAGATACTTGGACTTTACCTTATAGTAGAGAAAAAGCAGCTTATCCATTAGAATATGTAGCCGATAATAAATTTTGGCCAAGTGTGCGTCGTGTAGATGAAACCTATGGTGATAGAAATTTAGTTTGTAGCTGTGCTCCTATAGAAGCGTATATGTAAGTAAGAGGTTAGAAGTACGAGGTTAGAAGTTAGAAACTAGAAACTAGAAGTACAAAGGTTATAATTCAATAGAAATCCCAAAATCAATGTAAAATAGGTTTTGGGATTTTTTATAAGTAACTTTTAAGTGTAATTATTTTATATTTAATTTTATTGCAATTGTCACATTGAGCTTGTCGAAATGCTTATTTTTAAATGTTTTGGACATCCCTAAAGCTTTCGGTACAAATTAACATTTTGCTATTAACTAAATTATTTTTAAGGAGCACAATACTTTCTTTTCAGTTGCAAATTCCACCCGCTTTCCGCGTTACACGGTAACTTGCTCCACTCGGGGCTAAAAATCACGTTAGTCTTTAGTAGTGTCTTAAAAAGTGTGTAAAATACAATTTTAAAATCCCAAATACTACTCATAATATTTGGGATTTTGGGTTGTTTATAGTTGCTTGTTGGTTTAGTAAACGAATGGCTTTCCTACTATTTTTATAGTTTTAACGATTGCCTTTTTGTCTTTTATTCGTTGTTCCGATGGTTGCATTCCTCCTACTGAGAAATAATATCTCCTGCTGCTAATTCAAATACATTATTTTTAAATTGAGCCAATTGTTTTGGATGAATTGTAAACGAAACTTTTTTAGTTTCGGCTGGTTTAATAAAAACCCTATCAAATCCTATTAATGTTCTAATAGTATTTCTTTCATCACCTTTTGGATTGGTAAAATAAACTTGTACAACTTCATCTCCTGCTATTTTTCCAGTGTTTGTTACATCAACTGTAATTTTTATTTCTTCATTAGCATTATTTTCTTCTTTTAGTACCAAATTTGAATACTCAAAAGAAGCATAACTTAATCCAAATCCGAAATCATATAAAGGTGTTCCATTAAAATAACGATAGGTTTTCCCTTTCATACTATAATCGTTAAACGCTGGAATATCTTTAATGTCTTTATAAAAAGTAAGTGGTAATCTTCCAGAAGGATTATAATCTCCAAACAAAACATCTGCAATGGCTGTTCCACCTGCTTGGCCAGGATACCAAGCTTCTACAATAGCTGGAATATTATCGTTTTCCCAATTGATTGCTACGGCACTTCCGTTAAGCATAACTAAAACCATTGGTTTACCTAATGCTTTAATTTTTTGCATCAATCTAGTTTGAGACGCTGGTAATTTAATTTCCACTCTGTCTCCACCTGAAAACCATCAACATGTACTTTCATTTCTTCTCCTTCAAGCATTGGGCTTAGACCCATACATAAAATTACCACATCGGATTCTTTGGCTAGAGCCAAAGCTTCATTTTCTAGATTATCACTTGGAGTATCCCATAAAAATCGCATGATAGCATGTTCCGTATTATTTTGAACGTACTCTAGTTTAATTTTATATACTTTCTTAGCTTCAAGGTTTACAAACTCGTATATTTTTTTTGGTTCATGCTCATCATTTCTTTCCACTACTAATTTATAATCTAAATACAATTTCATTCCAGAAAAAGCTTCACCACCTAATGCATATTTCCCAGATTCTTGTACTTGTAAATAACCTGTCCATCGTGCTGAATATTTATCATAACTAATATCTTTAAACGGTGCTTTAGTTTCCCAAGTAAAATCTACTTGTTTATCTATTTGCTTGTGCTTTGGTTCACCAGATAAATCTATAGTTGAAAAATATTCGGCATTTAAACCATTTACTTTACATGTTTCATCAGTAAATAAAACAGCGCTAGGAATTGGTTCTAAAATAGGTAAACCATCAGCAAGACTACAGCCTTGAGCAAATCTAACTTCAGCATTTGGTAGTTTCTTTTGAATTCCTTTTAAAGGCGTTATACCATTGGATGGAAATCCATTATAATTTCCTAATAAAACATCTAGTTCATTTCCGTTTGGCCCTATAACAGCCACTTTTTTTAAGTCTTTACTTAATGGTAAAATATTGTTTTCATTTTTAAGTAAAACCAATGATTTTCTAGCTGTTTGTAATGCAATTAATTGATGCATTTCAGAATCGACCACACTAAAAGGAATTTTCTCAAATTTTACCTCTCCTTCTGGTGCGAAAAGACCAAGTTTCATTCTAGCTACAACTAAACGTTCTAAAGAAACATCAAGTTCTGCTTCTGTAATTAACTTTTGTTTTACTGCATTTACTAGTGAAGGATACGAATCACCACAATTCAAATCAGTTCCTGCTTTTACAGCCATGGCAGAAGCTTCCTCCTTTGTAGCCACTACTTCATGCGCTCCTTTGTTATAAAAATCTTTGATGGCCCAACAATCGGAAACGATATATCCTTTAAAACCCCAATCGTTACGTAATAAATCACTTAATTGTTTGTTCCCACAACAAGGCAAACCTCTAAAACTATTATAAGCGCACATTATAGAATATACTTTTGCCTCTTTAACCACTTTTTCAAATTGAGGACTGTAAGTATTCATCATATCAAAATCGGAAGGTTCAGCATTGAAACTGTGTCTTTCGCTTTCTGGACCACTATGTACTACAAAATGTTTTGCGGTTGCTATAATTTTATAATATTTTGGGTCATCTCCTTGTAAACCTTTAACGAATTGAACGGCTAATTCACCCGTTAAATAAGGATCTTCTCCATAGGTTTCCATGCCTCTTCCCCATCGTGGATCTCTAAAAATATTGATGTTTGGTGTCCAAAAGGTTAAACCTTGGTAAATACCTCTTTTATTTCTTGAAGCGAATTCGTGATGTTTAGCTCTAGCTTCGTCTGAAATTGCATTGGCAACTTTGAACATCTGCTCTCTATCCCACATAGCACTCATACCAATTCCTTGAGGAAAAACAGTTGCTTTTCCAGCTCGAGCAACACCATGCAAACATTCATTCCACCAATTCATTTCAGGAATTTCTAGTCTTTCTATAGCTGGTGATTGATAACTCATTTGAGAAACCTTTTCTTCAAGTGTCATTTGTGAAACTAAATACTTTGCTCTTTCCTCAAATGTTTTTGAAGCATCTTTATGTATGGCAACTTCTTTATTTGTTTGACATGAAAAAAAAGTCATAAACAGTAATAAAAAAGTGGATTTATTTTTAATTATCATGTTTGTAATTTTAATACTTATTTGTTACTAAAAGCTGTTTTTTAAATAAAATTTGGCAACATATTAACTAAGAGAGAATCTTATTAAATAGATATTAAGATTTTCCCTTTGGATGAAATTTTCTTTAAAAAAATGCTAATAAATTTAATCTAATCCTTCCAAGAAGCCTGTATGAGCACTTTTTAACTGGAAATTATTATCATATAATAAAGGCCAATCATTCCAAGGACGATTCAAATCTACACTGAAAGGAATCCAAGACTCATTATCTTTGAAGCCCCAAACTGTTAATGCATATTTATTTGCCGCTGGTAATGCATTATAAATTTTAACGATTTCTTTTATATTTTGCCTTTTGCGCTAATCTTCTTTCATTTGTAAATGTTGAAATGTCGTTAGATTGATTAACCGCAATATCCAATTCTGAGATATGAATTTTTAATCCTTTTGCAACCGCTCTGTTAATATCTGTTTCTATTTGAATTTTTGATGGGCTCAAATAGTTATTATGCATTTGAAAACCCACACCATCAATAAGATTACTAGCTTTTAAATCATCCACAATTAAAAATACTCTGTCTTGTTTAGGAATATTAGTGGAAGTTGCGTAATCGTTGTAGAATAATAATAAATTTGTATCTCCAGCCGCATTTGCAGCATCACGAGCCCATCTAAAACAATCTTTTATATAGTTTGGTCCCATTCTTTGAAGGAAAATAGTATTTCTTAGGTTTCCAGTAGCATCATCTGCAGCTTCATTTACTACGTCCCAAGATTTAACTTTTCCAGCATAGCGTGTAACTACATCTGTTATATATTTTTTTACTTCTAAAGCAAATTCAGCATTAGTACCTGTAAAATTTGTTAACCAATTAGGAACAGCATTATGCCAAACTAAAGCATGACCATGAACATTAATTCCATTTGTATTACCATAATTCACAATCCTATCAGCAGCAGTCCAATTATAACTTCCACTTCCCGTAGAAATTGGATTCATTTTCATTTCATACTCAGCAGTAATACTACTAAATTCGTTTCTCAAAACAACGTCGTGAGGACTTCCATTATTTAGTCGATTTGCAACCACAGCAACACCCACGAAAAAAGGATTTGCTAGAGCATTTGCTTTTACTTTAAGAAAAGTAGGGTCTTCTGGAATAGTACTTTGACCGGTTGTAACAGTACTTATTACATTAGAAAAGTCTGAAGTTTTACTATCATTTTTTGCTCTAACTCTATAGAAGTATTGAGTAGCAGTTGTTAATCCAGTTACCACATCGTTTAAATCTGTAACTGTTTTTGAATTATAGTTAGGTAAAATGTTTGTAAATTCAGAATTTAACGACACATCCAAAAGGTAAGTTTGTGCAGTAGAAACGAAACTCCATTTTGCTCTAAAACTAGTATCTGTAATGTCCACTGCAGGATTCGCAATAGGTGCATTTAAGGTGTTTGAAACTGGATTATCATCTTTTGAACAAGAATTTAAAAACAATAGTAATCCTGTACAAAAAATTAAAATTTTATTTTTCATATTATTTTTTTAAATTTTTAAAAATGTAAATAATAACAAGCCAAGCCAATTTTTAAATAAAATAAGCTAAGGATTATTAATACCATTTTAAAAAAAGGTTGTTATTTATATTAATAACAACCTTTTAAAGTTATTTTGAACTAGCTATTTCTAGTCATAAATTAATTTGATATTATCAAAATTAATAGTTGTAGGATTTGGAGTGTCTCCTTGTACGACTCCAATTTTAATTTCATTGATTTTAGAAACATCTAGATCAGTTGCCAAGTTAGCTCCATAACCATAATTATCTTTAAAATCTTTAAGAAGTAAGGTTATATTAGACCAGTTAGTTTCAGTTATTTTTATATTATAACCATAATTTTTACCTTCAATAGTATTTAGCTGAACTGCTAAATGTGCATTTACAACATTAGCACTTACATCCATTGTTATTTTGGCACGATTTACATCAGTACTTGAACTATTTAGAAAACTAACTCCAGCTCCTGGACCACCTCCAGCACTACTTCCATTATATCCATTTCCAGTAGCACCAGCCCAAGAAATTTGAGCATAGTTACCTGTAGGACCTCCTGAAACACTTGCATTAAAAGAAGC
>JAAURU010000126.1 GCA_012032075.1 Flavobacterium sp. | reverse complement strand
CATTCCTTTTTTGTTATCGGAAAACCAATTAATGTTGGTAGAACAAAAGGTAATCATGTATAAATCGCAATTCAATCAAAAGAAATTACAAAATACAAAGAACGATTTTGAGATTGAAAATGGGGAATATTTTGATTTTAATGAGTATTACAGCATTCAAGATGAGTTTCCTAGAAATTATGGATTAGGTAAAAATGCTATTTCTGAAAAAGAGACACTTTTAAGAAAATCGCAAGCTAAACAATTAAAAGGCTATTTGTATTTCTATGAACAAATCTTAGCCGATTTTTTCAGTCAGTTGTATAGTGCAAAAACCTTTTCGATACAGCGACCTTAACACAAACTTATTTTCCAACTTATTTAGAAACCAATCCTTTAACAGGAGAAGATTTTTATTCAAAAGAAATTTTTTCCAATGAATTGGAAAGTAAATTGCTATCTGGAGAATCTTTAGATGAAGTTTCATTATATGAATCGAGAACTACATTTTACGATCGTCGCAATCGCGTTTTAGATCATTTATTAGCGCGTTTTTCAGAAAGTTTTAATGAGTATGTTTTCATGATGTATCAATTATCTCAAAACACCTCTGGAATGGGTTCACTTAGTTTTGATTATGAAGACTTAATAGAAGACAAACAAAAATTTATTAATAATTATCCAGAAATTAGTAGTAATAGAGGTTTAGGAATGGATTATTTGAATGCAACTATTAATGAAACTACGAAAGAATTAGAATTTGAACCTTTTTGGAACACTAATCATCGTGGTGGTTATGAAAAAAGAGTGGCAAAATTATTAGGGATAAATGAAATACCCTTGCGAAACATTGTTACAGAAGAAAGTGCACAAACTCAATGGACAGTGGAAACGGAACCAGAACATTTTGTATTTAAAATTGTTTCTCCTGCTGTAGGGTTACAGGAAAAATGGGATTGGGCACAGCTTCATTTTTTAGATCAAAATTTGTATAAAATAGATAATATAGGAGCTAAATTTTATTTGTATTTAGTAGATGAAACAAAAAAAATAGCCCGACTTAATAAGTCGTTCGATACTGAAAGTGAAGCCTATGATTATTTAGTTTTCATGATTAAAACAATGAATATTTATTATGAGAATTTTTATTGTTTGGAACACATTTTATTGAGACCTTTTGACAATACTTTTTTTACAGATGATGATTTATTGACTGTTTGTTTAAATGACGATTGTAATGATGAAGCCAATAATGATTCTTATTCTTTTAAAGCTACTATAGTTTTACCAGGTTATATTTCTAGATTTAAAAATCTAATTTTTAGGAAATATGCCGAGAAAATTTTTAGACAAGAAGCACCAGCTCATGTCTTGTTAAAGATATGTTGGGTAAATGTAGAAGACATGCTAGGATTTCAAAAAACCTATAAAAATTGGCTCAAAAACTATAGAAAATATAAAATCCATTTTTGCAACAACACACTTACAAAAACAGAAGCTACAAAGTATAGAAAAGCATTACACGAACTCATTTTAGCCCTAAAAGAGCTCAATACATTATATCCAGAAGGAAATTTATACGATTGCCAATTAAGTGAATCAAACAATCCTATAATTCTTGGAAACACATCATTAGGAACATTATAAAAAAACATCATGGAAGCATATAACACCTCTATTTATCCAGTTTTTGAAGCCGATCAAGTGCTAAGTCAAAAGGAATTAAATTTACTAGTAAGTCATTTAGAAGAACAAGATCGCATAACGCGAAAAAACCTAATTGGTTTAGGAATTATTTGTGGATTAGAACTTTCTTTTCCTTCTGCAAATAGTGTAAAAATAGCCTGTGGAACAGCTACTACTTCTTTAGGATTTCAAATTAATTGGAAAGAAACAACGCTTACTCAATACCATGATTTTGAAATCTCAGACCAATTTTTAAAAGCGGATTACACTAGAGAACCATATTTAGATATATTTTTAAATATGCTAATAAGTATGAGCCAATAAAAAAAATGTTTTGAATTACTTCCAACTGATGCTACTAATGAAGATAAAAAACAAATTCCTAATAACTTTTTTAATGATAAAGTAATCCTACTTTTTTTGGAAGTCACTTTAGTTGACCAGAAGAATTGTGTTACTACAAATTGTGATGATAAAGGAAAAAGAATGGAATTTAACATTCGACCTTTAGTTGTACCAATATCCGAATTAACTTCAGTTTTACTTACAGAATATCAGTTACCCGAAAAGTATTCAAAAATAACATTTCCAAGATATAATGTTCCCTATAAAAATATAATTACTGCAACAAATGTTCTTGATGGTTTTAATAAAGTACACAAAGATACTTTCTTAACAAGCACAGCTACAGCAATTAAAAAAGTTTATAATGATTTTAAAAGTCAATTACCACAAGGAATCAATCTTACCGTTTTAGAAAATAGTAAAGCTAAGATTGAAGCTACTGTCGAAATGTATAAAGAGAGTGTAAACATACAATATGTTTGGGATTGGATATTTGATATTACTGAAACGTATAACGAAATTATCACATTCCAAGAAGTTAATCCTAGTTTATGTTGTGTAGCTGAAGGGTTATTTCCTTTTCATGTAGTTTTAGGAGGAAATTCAGCAGATAAAACAGTCTATAGAACACCATTTATTAAAACTTTGAATGGAGTTGAGGAGGAAAATACAAAACGAAAAGAATTAACCCTTTTGTTTGAAAAATTAGCAGCTATAATTTCATCTTTTGAAATTCCAAAAACTAATGCAATAAAAGTTACACCTTCTTCTATAGGAAAATTAGCATTAACAGAAAAAGCCATTCCTTTTTTATTATAATTCTATTCTAGAGTTGAATAAAAAGTGGAATCCAAAATTAACAGTAAAAGAGGAAAATGATACCATTCTTTCTTATCATTCCACAATTCCAAATTACACTAATAAACAAGAAGTAAAAGAGCCTTTATTATTTGACATTGAACCTTATAATTTCTTTAGAATTGAAGGACATATAGGTAAAAACTATCAAGAAGCTATAACAGAATTAACAACTCTTAAGGACAATTATAATTTACCGTTTAAAGTCATAGCTTTAAATGCACAGTCTTTTGTGGGGAAAGAAGTAGATATTACAAAACATCAAGGGGATTGGGACGATTTAGAATTGGATTATGATATGTCGCGAACAAAGGTTTTTAATAGTACACAAGCTGTTATAAACTGGATAACTTTAAATAAAACTAAGATTATTGCAGAGTCTCTAATGACTGATGCCACAATAGCTTCACTTAAAAACATTTTAAACGAAGTAAAAACACTTTTAACCGATGATTTAACCGAGTTTTTATCTAACTATAAGAGTTTTTATGAAATTTTTAAAAACCTAAATATTCTTTTCTTATTTCACAGATTTTGTTTAACATTAAATAGAACTAGTTTATCAGTCATTGCAGAAGATCTAATTGATCATTTAGATGAGATAAATGAACTATTTTTAGAAGATCCTTTTACTGTAATCTATAATGAAGCGTTTAAAAGATGGGATGTTATTTATAAAGAGTTATTTCTTTCTACTTTTTTACAAAAAAACAAAGGATTCGAGCACAAAGCTGGAGTAACAAAAGGAGGAACTTTTATACTTGTTTATTCTGACAGTAGTATATTTAAAAAAACTGCTATTCCTCCAAAACAGTTAGCGTTATTAACTACAATAACAAATTACAATACAGCAATAAATTTAGGGCCTGGTTCTCAATCCATAAAAGATGAAATTACAGCAACAGTTTTATTAACTAAAACTAATTTTGATAAAGTACTACCTTATAATCCTAAAACTTTAAAAGATTGTAAAGAACAAACAGAAAGTATTAAAGATAACTTGATAAAATTAGCGAGTTATAATCTTTCGACAAATTATCCTAAACACATGCAAGATTTCTTTATTGGTAATCTTAGTTCACTTTTACAATTCGAAGCAATAACAGTATCAAATGAAAATTCAATTCCTGAAAAAGTAATTTTAGCCGACTTTTATATTCCTTATTTATGCTGTTCAGAGGGTGGTAATATTAATATAATTATAGGTAATCAACAGCAAACAATTGGAGATTTTGATCCAAATGATTTCAATTCAGACGATTTTAACACAAATTAAATAACATTAAAAATAACATTATGGCAACGAGAAACTCAGTAGAAACAAAAATCACAGCAATTAATGACAGGGGAAACAACTCTGCTGCTGAGGTTAGAGATGTTTTAACAGAACTATTAAATTATACAGAAAATCAACCTAGTTTAGAACCTTTTCATATATTTTCTGCTAGTGCAATTTCTAGTACTACAAATGATAAAAAATTATTTTTTTCTATTAAAGGGATAAAAGGAGAAACAGCAAATATGACTTTATTTGTTAAACCTATACCTAATTCTAATCCAGCAGATTCAAATCAAACTATATTTATAGTTCCATTTAATCAAACAGTTGGAATGTTTACAATTGAAAATTTTAATTTATTGGCAGGAAATCAAGGTAATGGAATAATTCCTTTAGTAGACGATAGAAATTTTTTAATTTATACTATTCCACTTTATGGAAATGAATTAGCTCAAGGGCCATTAGTTATAGCTTTAGCAAGAAAGTTTAGTGATTTTAATAATGTATTGCTTATATCTGTACCAAATTTAAGAACGGGTGTAATTTCTACATCAATATCCATGCACACTCAAAAGTTTGATGAATCACTTATAGATAATGTAAGTACAAATGGTAACATTAATGTAGCAGCTGGACCAAGAGCAAAGACTTCAGAACCAACAGAGAAAGATTTAATAGCTTTTT
Organism: Flavobacterium sp.; assembly: GCA_012032075.1. Taxonomy (GTDB): domain Bacteria; phylum Bacteroidota; class Bacteroidia; order Flavobacteriales; family Flavobacteriaceae; genus Flavobacterium. The sequence goes on along the minus strand of JAAURU010000126.1, from coordinate 3,983 downwards.
TTAATCAATTGTTTAGTCAAAAATAATAAACAATGCATCTCATTCAACAACATACTTTTGATATTCAATGTTCTTCTCAAGAATTTGGGAAAGAAATAAACAATCAATTAAGTATGTTGCTAGAGAAAGAGTTTTATCCAAAACTAGAAAAATTGTTTAATAAATACGATTCTAAAAAACATACATTAGCTATAGATACATTGGCTATTGAATTACCAGCAATTCCAAAGAAATATTGGAAAGAAGAAATAGCTCAAAAAAGTCTCACTCAAATTGAAGCTTATTTGAAACAAAACCAATTTTTAGAGGCATTAGAAAAAGAGGTAAAGAGCTATAATTTTATTTCAAATAACAATCATGCTGAAGATTTATTTTTCGAATTTTTAAAGACTGGAAATATTCTTGAAAATACTATTTCAAAAGATTTAGAAAAGCTAGTTTATGAAATTGAAGTAACAGAAAATTTTATCAATGAGTTGGTTTTATTTTTTGAAAATAATAGAAACTATATGCTTCGCTGGATTTTTACTATTCCTAATTTTTTCAAAGGAATAGTTCAAAAAAGCAACTCATTTTCCTTATGAATTAGCTTCATTTTTAGCTTCTCTTTTTGATAATAAAAATATTCAAAATGAAGAAATTGGGAAAATAACAAAAAAAGTTAATAGTAATAGTGTATTAAAAAACAATGGATAGAATTAGCAACTTGGATTGTATATATAGAAAATAAAGGAGTTTCAAAAGTTACCCTTTATAAAGATTTCGTTAAATTGTCTCAAGATTTTTTGAAATAAAAACGCAAGAATTAAGTTTAGTTTGCCAATTTATTTTGGAAAGCAAATTCAATACTTCAGAAACTATTTCAAATCATACTAAAAGTTTCTTTGAAAAAATAAAGACTAGTATTAAAGAACTTACTATTACTGAAAACAAATTTAAAAATATAGAAAGCAATTTTCAAGCCGAAACCGTTTCGTCAAATAGTGTTACTAAAGAAACAAACATTGGAAATAGTCATTATATTAATAATGCTGGATTAGTAATCTTCCACCCTTTCTTGAAATCACTTTTTGAACAATTGGAGCTATGCGACAATCAAGGTATTTGGATAAAGAAAATAAGACAACATAAAGCGATTCTATTAACACAGTATTTAATTGATTCAGAAGAAATAATTCAAGAAAGCGATTTAATTTTAAATAAGATTCTATGTGGCTTTTCGAATGATGAGGTTGTCAATGTGAAATTAAAAATCACAGAAAAGGAGAAACAAAAATGCAACGATTTACTTGAAGCAGTAAAAGAATATTGGAAGCCAATGAGTGCTTCATCAATTGAAGCACTTCAGCAAACTTTTTGCAAAGAGAAGCAAAACTAGAATTAGTCAAAGAAAATGAATTTGAATTGTGGGTTGAAGATAAAGGAGTTGATATTTTATTAGAGCAATTACCATGGGGGATAGGAATGATACAAACACCATGGATGGAGAATTATTTAAACTGTCATTGGAGTTAAATTAAAAATGGATTTGTATGGAAAGAGCGATGTTACAGAGAGAAAATAAAACAACTACAAAAGGTAGTTCGTTTTTTAAACCTACCATTCAAAAGAAATTGAGTATTGGCTCGGCTAACGATTCTTATGAAGTAGAAGCAGATAACATGGCTAATAAAGTCATGCGAATGAGTGAGCCTTCACAACAAAACGTTTCTCATACAGGAGCATTAGTCCAACGTAAATGTGCAGCTTGCGAAGAAGAAAAAATTCAAAAAAAATCTTTAGCTGAAAGTATAACTCCATTAATTCAACGTGCTTCAAATGCTGAAAGTGGTGGTCATGCACCTAGTCATGTTGAAAGTCAAATCAACAGTTCTCGTGGCAGTGGAAGTAGCTTAGATAATGGAACAAAAAATTTCATGGAAAGTCGTTTCGGCACTGATTTTTCAGATGTAAAAATTCACACAGGAAGTCAAGCTGTTCAAATGAGTAAAGAATTAAATGCACAAGCTTTTACAGTGGGTAACGATATTTATTTTAATGAAGGAAAATACAGTCCAAATTCAGATAGTGGGAAACATTTATTAGCTCATGAATTGACGCATACAGTTCAGCAGTCGGGGAGCAAGGGTTCTTTAATTTCTAGAAGATTATCTGTGACTTCACCCACTAATTTGATACCAAACCCAACAGGTAGAGGATTAGTTCAAACAAATAGCGCTACAGTATTGAATTATTTAAATACAATGTGTCCTAGTGGTGGTGTTTCTATTTCTTCTAGTGGAGATGTTTCCATACCAACATCATTTTGCACACCTATTTCCTTACCTTTTGGTTTTGAAATTCCTTCGTTTTCTTCTTTATCAACTACTCCAGTTGGATGCGGATGTATATGTGACATAGTAAGTTCTCCTAATAGCTGGAGAATTACAATCGATGATAGCAGTTGGCCACATACACTATTTGATAACAATACTCTAGCCACTACAGTTGGTTCAGTTGGTTCAGGTGGTGAAGTAACTGCACCATCCCCGAATAGTCCTACATTATGGGGTGCTGTTACAGCATCTGGTGGATTTAATGACATTGATCCTTGGTTAGTTTTAGGACATGAATTATGTGGTCATGCTTGGCTTGGAAACAAAGGGGATGCTGGATTAGATGATACTTCACCGAGAGGTAGAGGAGGACATCAAGCTACAGTTGAAAGGGAGAATTTAATAAGAGATGAACATTCGATTACAAGAAGAGGAACACATAGACAACCTTACTGTGGAGAATCTTTTTCGCACCCAATTGGGACAACTGCATCAAGAAGAAGTGCTACAATGAGTAGTTATCTACAAGCATGTAGAATTTGGAGAAGAGAATATAATAGATTAAATGGTACAAGATATAGAATTAGTGATAATATTCCGATTAGAGTTGGAGAAGTGTTACCACCATAATTTTTATTTTGTAATTATTTATTGCATAAAAAAAGTTGCTAGAATATTAACTTTTTATTAAATGAAATATTATGATTCGCATTGAAGTAGTTTCTAATGATTTTTCGAATCTTAAAAATGAGATTAAATTTAAAATTTGTAATCATTTTGAAAGAAGCATCTGGTTGGTTTCTGATAACTGGATGGTATGGAAAAAAAAAGAAGACTATTTTGAGATTTCATTTGCTAGAGAGTTAATGATTGAAAATGTTAGAGTTTTTGATTATTTTCTTCCAAAATTAAAAAGGATTAAACCTCACGAAAACATATTTTAAAAGCAATATGTTTGAGTGGCCTTATAAGTTAAATACTATATGGAATAAAAATTCATTTTTAGAACTTGAAGAGGGTTATTATACTCTAGTAGCAAAATTCGGATATGGTTTTACACCAAAAATTAAATATTATAGTAATAAGTTAGTCGAGGAAAATGTAATGTTATGGCAAGAATATGCTTATTCTAATGAATTCACTATTTATGTAAAAAAATAAAAGTTAACGCTTTCATAAAAACTTTAAAAAAAGTTTAATAAGATGAAAACAAATCTATTTAAGGAAAAGAACACAATCTCTCAACAAGGAAAAACATTCTTCAAGCCAACTATTCAAAAGAAATTGAGTGTTGGCTCAACCAATGATGTTTATGAAGTTGAAGCAGATAACATGGCTAATAAAGTCATGCGAATGAGTGAGCCTTCACAAGATAACGTTTCAAATACTGGAGCATTAGTACAAAGGAAATGTACCGCTTGCGAACAAGAAGAAAAAATTCAAAAAAAATCTTTAGCTGAAAGCATAACTCCATTAATTCAACGTGCTTCAAATAATGAAAGTGGAGGTCCTGCACCAAACCATGTAGAAAGTCAGATTAATAGTTCACGTGGAGTTGGGAGTAGCTTAGATCATGGAACAAAAAATTTCATGGAAACCCGTTTGGCACTGATTTTAGTGATGTAAAAATCCACACAGGAAGTCAAGCTGTTCAGATGAGTAGAGAAT